>JAFMKU010000055.1 GCA_017852795.1 Candidatus Neomicrothrix sp. | reverse complement strand
AGTTTCGCGGTGTTGGTGGGTTACCGGGTGGTGCTGGGGGTGGCGGTGCTGCTCGTGCTCGCCTCTGGGTGGCGCTAGCCGGGCCGGTTCAGCCTCGAAGTACCGGTACGACACCGGCCTGACCAAGCGCGGTGACCACCGCCGCGACCGAAGCGGGTTCAACCGCGACAGCCAGATCCGATTCGCCGACGTCGACCACGACCGCGTTGGTAGCGAGCAGCGAACCATCGACAAGGTGGTGAAGATCGACCCGGTCACCAACCGAAAAGAGTTCGCTGGTGTGATCAAGGGCGATGGTCGTCCAACCGATCGGGGTGCGGGCGGTTGTCCCGGAAAGCCGGTCGGAGGCGATGCGGCTACTGATCACGATCTCACCGCGGTGCAGGTTGGTGCGGACCCGGTGTCCGGTCGGGTCGTTGACGGCGTAACCATCGGGCACGAACCGGACCGGGGCGTCGGTTTGTTCCAACGCGTCGGTGGTGATCACCGAACCGGCCGCGATGGCTTTGGTCGTGATCCACACCGCTTGGGCCTGACCCCATTGGGCTTGGACCTGATCGGATTTGTGCTGGTTTGACCGCAGCGTGGCCAAGACGACCACTGCGAGCAGCAGCCCGGCGAGGATTCGGCTGATTTGAAAACGTCGCCAGAAATGGCGAACGCTCCCGGCCAACGTGGCGTAACTCTGGGTCGCGGAAACCGGGGGTCGAGGTAGAGACGAGGGTGGCACGGGTCAACTCCATGAGGTCGAGTTCCCGCCGGGGCGCGACGGAAACGGGGCTCAGGGGAAGCTGGTGCTCAGTCCGGTTAGGACTTACTCAGACGAGGCACTACCAGAGCTACTGGTGCTGCTGGATGTACTTGAACTGCCTGATGTAGTTGAACTGCTGGATGAACTCGAACTGCTGGAACTGTCAGTGCTGGCAGAACTGCTGGTGCTCCCACCGGATCCAGTCTTGGAACTTCCAGCGTTGGCACCGTGGTCGTTTTTGTAAAAACCTTGTCCCTTGAACGAGATCCCCACCTTGGAAAACACCTTTTTGACTTCGGCACCGCAGGCATCTGCCTCGCCGCCGTGGGTCAACGGGCAGACGGTGATCGCAGCGTCAGAGAACGACTGCCGCAGTTCAAACATTTCGCCGGTTCGTTCACACCGGTAGTCGTAGGTCGGCACATTGCTGAGGATAACGGCTTGGTGAGGGTCGGGCACCCTACAGTGTCGGTGTGCTGCTGGCCTTCTGCATTGTGTCCGCGTACTGCATCGGTACCTTTCCGACCGCAGTGTTGATCGGTCGTCGAACCGGAACCGACCCCACACGAGCCGGATCAAAGAACCCGGGGGCGTCAAACGTCTACCGACTGTCCGGTCGCAAAGCTGGCGTGATTGTTGGTGTGGTTGATGCCCTGAAAGGGCTGGTGCCGGTTCTGGTGGTTCTTTTGGCGGTGGGGCGCCCCGAAGCGCATCTGGTCTGGATGGCCGCGGTGGCTGGCCATGTCTGGCCGATCACCCGCCGTTTCCGAGGTGGGAAAGGGGTTGCGACGGCCGGTGGTGGAGGGCTGGTGTTGGCTCCCGTGATCGGGATCCTGACTGGTCTGGTGTTTGTGGTGGTGGTGCGCACCACTCGGGTCGCCGCGCTTGGTTCGTTGACGATCGCCGCGATCTACCCGCTGTTGATCTGGTGGGCAGGTCATAGCGGTTCCGAAGTGTTGGTGAGCGCAATCATCTCCGTGGTGGTGGTGGTGCGTCACCGTTCCAACATTGCGCAACTGTTGGACAACGTCACGGTTCGGAACTGATCGTCGTTCCTGGGTTTGCGCCGGTGGTCGAGTCTGGCACGCTGAAGCCGTGATTTCGCTTGAAGAAGCCCGCCGTCATGTGCTGGATCGGGTTGCTCGCCTCGGTTCGACGCTCGTTCCGCTCGCCGATGCGTACGGTCGGGTGCTCGCCGATCCGGTGATCGCGACCGAGCAGGTCCCACCGTTCGCAAACACGGCAATGGACGGGTTTGCTGTTCGTTCGCTGGACACCGCAGACGCGCCGGTCACGCTCGAGGTGGTTGCCACGATCGCAGCCGGGGACCCGTTCGAAGGGGTGATCGGACCAGGGCAGGCCGCCCGGATCATGACCGGAGCGCCAATGCCGACTGGAGCCGACGCGGTGGTGATGGTCGAACGAACCCGTTTCGATGCTGACCGTTTGACCGTCGACGTGGAAATTGCGGTTCGGCCAGGAAACCACGTTCGCTTCGCCGGGGAAGACGTGCAGGTCGGCGATGAGCTGTTTGCGCCGGGGACGGTGCTCACCGCCGGTCATCTTGGCGTGCTGGCCAGTGTCGGAGTGGCTGCCGTTTCGATCCTGCGATGCCCGCGAGTCGGGGTTGTGTCGACCGGTGACGAGTTGGTTGATGCGCAACGACCGTTGGCACCGGGGGAGATCCGGGACGCTAACCGGCACACCTTGTTGGCGCTGGTTGCCGCGGCCGGTTGGGAACCGGTCGACTTAGGGATCGCCGCCGATGACCCTGCGGTGCTGCGAACCGTGTTTGCCGAGGCGGTCGACCGCTGCGACGTGATCTTGTCCTCGGGTGGTGTGTCGATGGGGGCGTTTGACTATGTGAAGGTGGTGCTGGACGAAATCGGCGACATGCGGTGGATGCAGATCGCGATCAAACCCGCCAAGCCGTTCGCGTTCGGCATGATTGGTGACACTCCGGTGTTCGGGTTGCCAGGAAACCCCGTGTCGTCAATGGTGTCCTTCGAGTTGTTGGCCAGAACCGCCATCGAGTGGATGGCGGGTTCGGACCGCACCGAACTGCCGTTGCTGTGGGCCCGCAGTGAGGATTCGTTGGGTCACGGCTCCGACGGCAAAACCCATCTGCTTCGGGTTGAAGGCCAGGTCGATGACCACGGCATCTGGCATGTTCGACGGGCGGGAGGCCAAGGTTCGCACCAGTTGACGGCCATGGCTCGGGCCAACGCGTTGGCGTTCTCGCCGGACGGTCAAATGATTGAACCGGGCGACGAGGTACAGATTCTGCCGCTCCGCTAGCCTGCACGGATGGTTGCGGAACTGGTCGACGGGTTTGGGAGAGTGCACAGAGATCTTCGGATTTCGGTGACCGACCGCTGCAATTTTCGTTGCCAGTACTGCATGCCCGAAGAGGGGATGCAGTGGCGGGACCGTGCCGACCTGCTGACCTTCGAGGAAATCACTCGGGTGGCGCGCATTATGGTCGAACGCTATGGCGTGTCGTCGATCCGGTTGACCGGTGGTGAACCGCTAGTGCGGGCTCGACTGCCGTTACTGGTCGAACAGTTAGCTTCGCTGGGGGTTGATCTGGCGATGACCACCAACGGTGTTTCGTTGCCGCTCCTCGCCGAAGAACTGCGGGCGGCGGGACTTCAACGGGTCAACATCTCGTTGGATTCGTTGCGGGCCGACCGGTTCACTGAGTTGACCCGGCGTGATGACCTGCCCCGGGTGCTCGACGGTGTCGAATCGGCGTTGGCGGCTGGGTTTGATCCGGTCAAGGTCAACGTGGTGGTGATGAAAGGCATCAACGACGACGAGGTGCTGGACTTCGCAGAGTGGGGCCGCCGGATGGGGGTGGTGGTTCGCTTTATTGAGTTCATGCCGCTTGATGCCGACGAACGCTGGGACCGTTCGTTGGTACTGTCCCAGCAAGAAATCGTTGCCACCCTTGAAGAGGCTTACGACCTTGAACCGATCGAGCGGTCGTCGGCGCCGGCGACTCGCTGGCGGTACCGAGACGGCGGAGGCGAGGTCGGGGTGGTGGCGACCGTCAGCGAATCGTTCTGCGAGTCCTGCGACCGGGTACGGATCACCGCCGATGGCCAATTCCGATCCTGCTTGTTTGCCACTGAGGAAACCGACGTTCGAGCGTTGCTTCGCGACGGGTCTTCCGATGATGTTGTTGCCGAAGCGTTGGAGCGCACCGTTGCCGCCAAATGGGCAGGTCACCAGATTGATCAGGTGCATTTCATCCGGCCTCGGCGGTCAATGTCAGAAATCGGCGGCTAACGGCCGTTCCGGGACAACTCCCTACACTGTTGCTATGTCCGAACGCCGGTTGACCCATCTTGACGAAAACGGGCGGGCACGCATGGTTGACGTGACCCCCAAGGAACCGAGCCACCGTCGGGCGGTGGCCCGGGGTCGAGTGGTGATGGATCCGGCCACGGCGGTTGCGGTGGGGGATGGGGCATTGCCGAAGGGCGATGTGCTGGCGGTGGCGCGTGTGGCTGGGATCCAAGCCGCCAAGCGAACCTCGGAGCTGGTCCCGTTGTGCCATCCCTTGATGATCGGTGGTGTGACCGTGGACTTCGTGGTGACCTCCGATGCAGTGGAGATCGAAGCAGCGGTGGAAACCGTCGACCGAACAGGAGTCGAGATGGAGGCGTTGACCGCCTGCACGGTGGCGGCGTTGACGATCTACGACATGTGCAAAGCCATCGACCGTTCGATGGTGATCGGCGAAATCGCGCTCTGGGAAAAGACCGGTGGGAAGTCGGGAGACTACCGGCGCGGGTAGCGGTGAAATCCTCGGTCCAGCCTCAGGCTAAGAAACCCGTCGAGAGGTGGACGTAGCGCTACGAAACTTGAGCGGGCTCCGGTTGTTGTATTGTTTCACTTGTATTACAGTTCCTCGCAGTTCGCATTACAGATACTTCGTGTTCAGGCCATCTGGTCTGAACACCACCCGGGACTCGGCCCGGGTTGTTTTTCCGCCTGAGGGGGTGGCTTCATGCCTACCGGAGTCGTACTGGGTGTTCTGGTGCTTGGTTGGGGTGCCTATTTGGCTTATTGGTGGTGCGACTCTCGTCCGTCGCTGAGTCGCAGCGACGGGATTGAGGATTTCTCCCGCAACCTGGATCGGTTGAGCGGTTCGTACCGGCCGGCCCTGCGAACCAACGGTTCGTTTGCCTTTGAACTCTGCCCTCGTACCGCTGCGGACGCGGCGACCCGCCGTCGTCAGATTGTGATCGTGTTGGGGGTGTTGGCGGTGGTGACCCTCCTCGGGGCTATGGCCTTCGGCCTGTACGCCGTCCTGCTTCACCTGCTGGTTGATGCTGCGCTTGGCGCCTACCTGTACGCCATTGTTCAGCGGCGGAACCTGGCCGCCGAGCGCGAGATCAAGGTACAGATGCTGTATCCGGATGGCGTGACGCCGTTGGCCTCTCGTCGCCGTCAAAACGTCGGTAGCTGATCCGGTATCACGGCGAAGCCTCGGGCCATCTTGGTAGGTGCGTCTTGGGGTGGGTCCGCTACCATGATCGGCCTACGGGGGTGTAGCTCAGTTGGTAGAGCGCCTCGGTCGCATCGAGGAGGCCAGGGGTTCAACTCCCCTCACCTCCACCCCGTGAAATCCCAGCTCCGTCTCGACGGGCTGGGATTTCGTCGTTCTAGGACCGTTTCCGGCGACGATGCGGCCGATCCGCGAAACGGCCCGCCCGCCGCCCCCAAGGGAGCAACCGGACGGGCCGATTCAGGGTGTTAAGAACCCGTAGGTGATTGCCTCGATCTATCGGTCGATCAAGGTGAAATTGCCGGTTCCGGTGATGCAGACCGCTTTGCCGCTGTTCATGACATAGGGGTAGGTCTGCTCGCAGGGGAAGTCGAAGTTGAGGATCTGGTAGACGTCCGGCGTCTGACCTTTGCCTTCACGGATCGACGCGGGGGTCTGCGACGACATGTCAACCGGACCAAGGTTGTTCATAGCCGCTTTCACATCGGCCCGGGTCGGGTTGTCTCCGGCGTCGTAGAGCGAACGAAGTGCGATCCGCATGATCGAGCAAACCGAAGTGGCCATACCGTACGCCGAATCACCACCCTGGTCTTGCCA
Source organism: Candidatus Neomicrothrix sp. (assembly GCA_017852795.1). Taxonomy (GTDB): domain Bacteria; phylum Actinomycetota; class Acidimicrobiia; order Acidimicrobiales; family Aldehydirespiratoraceae; genus UBA11606. The sequence continues at coordinate 6,369 of JAFMKU010000055.1, read as the reverse complement.
GACGTGGGTTGCTCCGATGGTGTTGTTGGCGTTGTAGACGCCGGTGCAGAGCTCCTGCAGCGGAGACGGAGCGTACCCCTCGGACCGGTAATCGCCGGTCCCACGGAAATCGAGGATTTCGGCTCCGGCGTAGAGCGCTCCCGAATCCGAGTTCGCGGTGATCTGGCCCGAAACGAGTTCGCTGGCCTGACTGTTGAAGTCCGACGCGTGGAAGCTCACATCACCCGGCTTGAACCCTTGGTTCACCATCTCGTCGATGTAACCCGGGGCGGTCAGGATCCCCATCACGTTGAAGAAGTGGGTGATGCCGGCGTCGCGCATGTTGGAAACCGACTCGGTAACTCCTTCGGTACAGATGGTGCTGCCGTTGCAGGTCAGCACGTCGAAGACCACGTTGACTCCGGCCGCTTCAAGCGGATCGACAAGGCCGCTCTGCACGGCTTCGGGTTGACCAGGGGTGTCCATGGCTGCAACACCAAACGAATCTCCTGCCTTGACCGCACCGGTCGTAAGGAGATGTTCAGCGGAGAGACGCAGCGCCTCATCGAAGGTGAGTGACATGGTGAACAGATTGTTGTTCGAGCGCTCCATGAACTCATCGGTCTGGCCTTGAGTAGAAATGAACAAGGTGTCGTGCTCTTCGGTGATGCAGAGCGTCGCAGAACCCTGGAAGCCACTGCTGTTCACGATGATCACGGCGTTTTCGTCTTCGATCGCTTCCACACAAGCCGCGTTGCGATCGGTCTCAACGGTTGGGCCAAACAGTGGAACCTCGATCATGTGCAGGTCGATCATTCGCCCGCGCACGCCGCCACACTGGGTGTTGACGTAGTCAACGAACACTTCGAACATGTCCGCAGGGTCACCGACGGGGATACCGAAGCCAATGTCAATGGCATCTTCGAGCCTTGAACGAATGTGAACGATCTTGATGCTGTCCGCTTCGATCCCGGGATCGGTGGCGACACGGTCGCTTGCTGCTTCGTGGCTCACGCAGTACTGATCGAGTTGCTGGAACGGATGATCACCGCGGTCGAAGCTGGCCTGAAAGTCGGCGAAGATCCCACCGCGCGGGTCTTCGTAGGTGTTTCCGGTCGTGCCGCCGTCGCTATTCCCGTCGTCGCTGGCCCCATCGTCGGGTGCGCTCGTGACGGTGGTAGCTGGTGTGTCATCACCGTTGCTGTCACCGGCGTCGTCGGTCACTTCTCCACCGCAGGCGCTGGCAATCATGGCGAGCACCGCTAGGAGCAGTACCCAGCGCCGTTGGCGGCGTAGGTCAGTACGGAACATGGTCTCTCCCCCAAGGTTGATCTTCGACCGGAATGGCCGACTCCGAGAGTCTTGCCGGTTTGCTAGGTGTGCCACAAGTCACGAAATGAACTGGTGAAAATCTTTTCGCTCGGCAATGATGGCGGCGCTGGAAAGCAACGGGTTACCGATCAGTGTTCGGGGGGACGATGGCTGAGTCTGAAGTGCACACACCGAGAGTTGATGCGGCGTCGTTAGCAGCGTCGGTGCTTGACGAAGAAGCGCGCCGTCAAGAAGAGCAGTCTCAACGAGAGCAGCAGGTCCTCCTCCCTGACGATCTCCTACCTGGGGTTGGCGATGAAGCGATGTCGCTTCGCGACGCAATGAACGTCGGAGGAAGGAGCACGCTTATCCTTCTGTTTCTCCTCGGGGTAGTCGATGAGTTTCCGCGAGCGATTCGGGTTCTTGCCCCGGACATCCAAGAATCCTTAGGCGTTTCTGACACGGTCCTGCTCGGGGTCTTGGGTTTCGGTGGCGTGACCCTGGTACTCGGTGCAGTGCCGATGGCGGCTTTGGCGGACCGAGTCAACCGGGTGGCGATCATCCCGTTCATGTCGGTGGCATGGGCCATCACGACGTTCTTCTCGGGCATGGTGGTCAACGCCTTCCAGTTGTTCTGGACTAACGCAGCCAGTGGGTTCGGTCAGGCCTACCGGATTCCCGTCTCGAACTCACTGCTGGCCGACACCTATCCCATTCAGGCCCGGAGCCGGGTGTATGCCTTGGAGAGCATGAGTCGTCCGCTCGGCCAACTCATCGGCCCGTTGCTTGTCGGTTCGGTCGCGGTCATCGCCGGGGGAGTCGAGGGCTGGCGTTGGGCGTTCTTTGTCATCGCCGTCCCACCGGTGATCATTGGATTGGCGGCGTCACGCATGCCGAACCCACCACGCGGTCAATTCGATCAGTCAGCGGTGCTCGACTCGGGGCCGCTCGAAGTGGCCGAACTCGAACCGTCGATGAGCACCGCGCTGGCCCGCCTCCGCAAGATCCGGACCTTCTACTATCTCGCCACCGGGGTCGGGGTGTTGGGCTTTGCTCTCATTGCCGTCCCTATCCAGTTCAACCTGCTCCTTGAAGACCGGTACGGGATGGATGCTCTGGAACGGGGCATCATCGAAGCATCCATGTGGGTTGCGTCGCTGATAGCAATCCCCATCGCCGGTCGCCTGTTTGATCGAACCTTCCGCAAAGACCCAGAGCAGATGGTTCGCACGGCAGGGGCCATGGTCATGGCAGCCGGCCTGCTGTTCCTCGTTGCCCTACCGATCAAAACGCTGGGCTTGCTGATCGTGATGATGGCGCTCGCTCAGGCCACCATCTCGGCCAGTTTCGTTGCGGCTCCGACCATCATCGCCGCGGTTTCTCCGTATCGCATCCGTTCGCAAGCCTTTGCCCTGCTCCCCGTTTTTGTGTTCCTGATGGGTGGTTTCCTTGGTGGTCTAGTCACCGGCCAGATCAGCGATGCCTACAGCGAACGAACCGCCATGCTGGTTATCGCACCACCGGCCGCGCTGATCGGAGGGTGGCTCATCCGCCAGGGGAGTCGCTTCATCCGGCGGGACATCTCGATGGCGGTCGAAGAGCTTCTTGAAGAACAAAAGGAGACGGCCAAGATCCTCGAAAGTCCCGAAACGGTGCCGGTCCTTCAAGTCAACAACCTTGACTTCAGCTACGGACCGGTGCAGGTGCTGTTCAACGTGGGCTTCGAAGTCGGTCAAGGCGAAGTCGTGGCCTTGCTTGGAACCAACGGTGCTGGCAAGTCGACCCTGCTGCGAGCGATCTCGGGTCTTGGGATCCCCGATCGGGGTGTGGTGCGGCTCAACGGTCGAACGATCACCTATGCCGAAGCCGAAACCCGGTTCCGGGTGGGGATCGTGCAGCTCCGCGGTGGAGCCGGTACCTTCCACGGGCTAACCATCGCCGACAACCTTCGAGCGTCGCTGCTGGCTTCCAAGCTGGACCCCGACGAGATCGAACGACGGGTCGAGTCTGCGGTGTCGCGGTTCCCGGCGTTGGCTGAACGGCTGGGAGAACGAGCCGATGACCTCTCCGGTGGGCAGCAGCAGATGCTGGCGCTGGCTATGGCGCTCGCGCAGGAACCAGAAATCCTGCTGATCGACGAGTTGAGCCTGGGTCTCGCTCCGGTGGTGGTGCAGCAACTCCTCGAGGTGATCGAAGAGCTCAAAGCGGAAGGGCAGGCCATGGTGATCGTGGAACAGTCGCTCAACGTGGCGCTGGCGTTCGCGGATCGGGCCGTGTTCATGGAAAAAGGTCAGGTCCGGTTTGAAGGGCCAGCTGCCGAATTGCTCGAACGAGGTGACCTGGTTCGAGCGGTGTTCCTCGGTGGAGGGGAGGGGTGATGGGGATGCTCGCCGCGATTCTTGGTGTCGAGTTCACGCTTCAAGCAACGGTGCTGGGGCTTATCACGGGTCTCACCTACGCCGCGTTCGCGGCAGGCTTCGTGCTGATCTATCGGTCGACCGGCGTTTTGAACTTTGCCCACGCCGAATTGGGTGCTTTCGGCCTTGCCGTGTTCGTGTTGCTCATCAACAACTACGGGGTGCCGTGGTGGCCGGCCTTCGCACTGTCGATCATCGCCTGTTCGGTGATCGGCATGGTGATCGAGATGGTTGTGGTTCGACGGTTGTTCGCCTCACCCCGACTGGTGTTGCTTATTGCCACGATCGGAGTGGGACAGATCTTGCTGGTCGCCCGGGTGGCCTGGATCCCCGACATCAACGCCAGCGGGGTCGTGCCTACCGCGTTTCGGGCGACCTGGGAACCGACGGACAGCTTGCGCTTACAGGCCCGGGAACTGATCGTCATCGCGGTGGTTCCACTGCTGGTGGCGGCCTTGGGCCTGTTCCTTACCCGATCCCGGTTCGGTCTCGCGGTTCGTGCTTCAGCATCAAACCCGGATACGGCCCGCGTGTACGGAACTTCACCTCGGCGGGTTTCCACCATTGTTTGGACGATCAGCGGTGCGTTCGCGGGTTCCACCGCCATCTTGATCGCTCCGCTTCAAAACGTGCAGGCCGGACTGGTTGACGACAGTGGTCAGGCGTTAGCCGAAGTGCTGCTGTTGCGGGTGTTGGTCGTGTCGTTGCTGGCTCGGATGCGTTCGTTGCCGTTGACGCTGGCCGCCGGTCTGGGTGTTGGACTGGTCGAAAAAATCGTGAGAGACAACGTCTCATCGACGAACCAGACGATCGTCGACCTGATGATGTTCCTCGCCGTGCTGGTGGTGGTGTTGTGGCTCGCCCGGGGCGAACGCGACGACACGGGATGGTCGCTATCGCCCAAATCTTCACCGATCCCCGAGAAGCTTCGCTCGGTCTGGTGGGTGACCCATCTCAACCACATGGGCTTCACCTTGCTGTTCGGGGGCCTCGCACTGCTCCCACTGGTGGTCACCAGCAACTCCGGGATCTTCACCTGGACCGTCATCTTGCTGTGGGCGATGGTGGCGCTTTCGCTGACGATCCTGACCGGATGGTCGGGGCAGCTCTCGCTCGGGCAGTTTGCGTTCGTGGGGGTAGGTGGGCTCACCACCATCGCCATCACCAAAGGGCACGACATTCCGATCCCGTTCGACCTGTTTGATGTTTCGGTGCAGCTTCCGTGGGGTGCCGGTCTTGCCGTCGGCACTCTGGTCGGGGTGCTTTTCGCGATGCTGATCGGTCTGCCGGCGCTGCGGGTTCGAGGCTTGTTTTTGACGGTCGCCACGTTGGCGTTCGCGGTGGCATCGGCCCGTTGGCTGTTGAATCAAGACTTTTTCACCGGTGGAACCAGCTCGCCTCGGCCCGCCTCGGCTCCCAAGGTCGGATCATTCGACTTTGGTGACAGTCGACGCAGCCTGTACTTCTTGTGCCTCGGTGCCTTGATGCTGGCGGCGTGGATCACCGCGAAGCTGCGAGCGTCGGGGATCGGGCGGACCCTGATAGCGGTGAGGGACAACGAGGATATGGCGGCCGCCTCGACCGTGTCGCCGGCTCGGGCCAAGCTGGCCGCGTTCGGCGTTGCCGGTGGCATGGCGGCGTTCGCCGGTGGGCTGCTGGTGACGGTCATCCCGAGCCTGCAACCGTCGATGACGTTCGCCGCAGGCGAATCGATTCAGGTTGTGGTCATTGCCATCATCGGTGGACTGGGGTCGGTGGCGGGCCCGATTCTTGGAGCCTTGTGGGTTCGGGGGATTCCCGAGTTCACCCCCGAATCGTTGCTTGATCTCCAGCAGCTGTTCACCTCCAACATTGGCCTTCTGGTGTTGTTGATGTACTTCCCGGGTGGTCTGTTGCAGGTCGTGTACGCGGTTCGGGAACGGCTGGTTGGTTTCGCGGCGTCTCGCTACCCTGACCTTGAACCGGTGCCCACCTCGGAGCGCAAGATCCCTGCGGTTCCGGTGCGTCCAAGCACCCGCAAGATCGACGAAAGCCTTCTCGCGCTGCGCGTTTCGGGGATCACGGTTCGTTTCGGCGGCAACGTCGCGGTTGACAACGTGGACCTGACCGTGCACCACGGCGAGATGCTGGGGCTGATCGGAACCAACGGTTCCGGAAAATCAACCCTGCTCAACGCCATCAGTGGGTTTGTTCCGTCCGATGGGCGTGTCGAACTGCTCGGCAACGACGTGTCGTCACTATCGGCAGCCCAGCGTCACCGAGTTGGGCTCGGACGTGGTTTCCAAGCTGCCCGGTTGTACCCGGATCTGAGCGTGCAGGAATGCCTTCAGGTCGCGCTTGAGGCCCGGAGCCGTTCGCCACTGGTTGCGTCGATGCTGGGGGTGCCACCGTCGCCGAGTCGGGAACGCAGCAAGGTAGCGGAGGCCGCGGAGATCATCGACTATCTCGGGTTGGGTCGTTATGCCGACGTGCCAACCGGTCGCCTGTCCACCGGTACTCGTCGCATCGTTGAGCTCGGCAGCCTGCTCGCGGTCAACGCTCGCGTGTTGCTGCTGGACGAACCAACCGGTGGGGTTGCCCAGCGCGAAACCGAAGCGTTTGGTCCGTTGATCCTTCGGATCAAAGAAGAACTCAACGCCGCGGTGGTCGTGATCGAACACGA
>JAFMKU010000054.1 GCA_017852795.1 Candidatus Neomicrothrix sp. | reverse complement strand
CTGGGCCGACCGGTCAAAGACCACCCGCTGATGCTGCTGGCCGATGCCGGTTTTCGGGTCGGTCTGAACCCGGATGATCGTTCGATCACCACCACCACTGCTCGCCGAGAGTTTCAACTCGCCGAAACCGAACTCGGGGTGAGTCGGGTCATGCAGGCGGCGATGACCGAACGGGCTGCCGCCGCAGCCTTTGTCGAGGAGACTCGCCGGGCTGAGCTCGTGGCCGAGGTGCGGCGGGGCTGGGATGTCACGGTGCCACGGCTCGTGCATCTGGCCGAACGAGACCGTTGGGATACCGCTTGCCAGTCCGGTGCGTACCTGCCGGGAGAATTCGCGACGGATGGCTTCATCCACCTTTCAGGGTTGCATCAGGTTCTGACTCCCGCCAACCGCTTCTATCGGGGACGCCGCGATCTGGTAGCGCTCGTGGTCGACGCAAGGATGCTGACCGACTCGTTGGTGTGGGAACCGGGAACGGGAACGGTCGAATACTTCCCGCATCTGTACAGCGCCTTGGATGTTGACGCGGTGATCACCACGGTGCCGTTTCCACCGTCAACGGACGGCTCGTTCCTGCTTCCCCCGGAACTACTCCGAGCGGCGCGCTGCTGAGGTTGGTGAACGGCTGAGGTTGGCGCGCGGCTGAGGTTGGCGCGCGGCTGAGGTTGACACACCAAAGGAGCTACTCGCCGCGGAGAGGCTCCATCGGGTCCATTCCGAACTGGCGGAGCATGGTTCCGTAGTCGGCGCCTCGGCGGAGGTTCTGGCCACCGTCGACCGCGAAGTTCTGGCCGGTGATCCACGATGACTCGGGCCCGATCAGGAACCGAACCATCTCGGCGATCTCTTCGGGCTGGCCGATCCGTCCCAGAGGGATCTGCGGAAGGTAATCCTCGAGCAGGTCACCACCGGCCGTGATCGGGGTCATGAGGTCGGTGCCGACGATTCCCGGTTGGACCGAATTGACTCGGACCGAGAACTCGCCGAGTTCATCGGCGGCGATCCGGCAGAGATGGTCAAGACCCGCTTTGGCGGCGCCGTAGGCACCAAGGCAGCGGAAGCTGTCGGCTCCGGCGTGGGACGAACAACCAATGATCGAGCCGCCGCCGCCCTGACGAGCCATCTGGCTTCCGCCGTGTTTGATGCACAAGAAGGTGCCGATGTAGTTGAGCTCCATGGTGGAACGCATGGTTTCGACGTCGGTGGTGGCCAGCGGCCCCACCCCGGTCGATCCTCCGGCACAGGCGAAGAGCCCGTCGAGGCGTCCGGTAGTTGCGCTAGCCGCAGCCACCGCGGCGGCAACCGAATCCTCGTCGGTGACGTCAGCGACAACATGGTTGACGGTGGCGCCATCAGCAGCCCCGGCGGCGATGCGTTCAACCGCTTCGATCAGTTTGCTTTCGGTGCGTCCACAGATGGTGACGTTCGCTCCGTCGGCGGCCAGACGGGCCGCAGCCGCTTCACCGATGCCGCTACCCCCTCCGGTGACGAGAACCGAAAAGCCTTGAATAGATCCCATCCGATGTTCCTCCTGCGCGGGCGTGTCAGGACCCTAGCGGGTGGGTTCGGTCCGGTTCGAACGCAACCGCCGCAGAATTTCTTCTCAGAGACGGCGGATAGCTACCGGGTGCACGACGGCGCGTTCCTCGGCATCGGACGCGGCAAAGTCCACGTCGGCCTCGAGCACCCATTCGTGAAAGCCTTCCGGGTCGCAGAGCGTCTGCACCACCCGACCGGTTTGCTGATCGAAATCAAACCAGCGGCTGGCTCGGGCGTCGGCGTCCACCAGAATCTCGTCGTGTTCGTCCCAGTAGGCGGCGATCTGGTCGGCCAGCAGATCGCCGGTACGAAACGCCAGTTCCGAAACCCGACGGAACACCTCGTTGCGTACCAGTACCGCGAAGACGCGGCGGTTGGCGGTGAACGCGGTGGGTTCGAGGCGGGTTTCGGCCGCGACCTCAGGGTCCGGGTTGCGGAGCCGTTCCCATTCATCGATCAGGCTGGAATCAACCCGGCGGATCATCTCGCCTAACCATTCGGTGAGGTCATCAAACTCGGGACTTTCGACCTCGACCGGCACCGTCTGGACCATGGTTTTGTAACAGTCGCTGAGGTAGCGCAACACCGCCCCTTCGGACCGTTTGAGACCGTAACGGGCCACGAACTGGTTGAACGTCTCGGCGTGTTCAAGCATGTCGCGCACGACCGACTTGGGATTGACCTGTTCGCGACCCACCCAGGGATGGTGACGGGCAAAAACCGCAAAGGCCGGTTCGAGAAACTCCGCTTCGGGCTTGGGCCAGGTCACCTCGTCAAGCCGGGCCAGCCGTTCGTCGTACTCCACTCCGTCGCGTTTGAGTTCGCTCATCAGGGTGTCTCGGGCCTTGTCGAGTTGAGCGTTGAGCACCACCATCGGGTTTTCCAGCACCGACTCCACCACGCTAAGGATCTGCCAGGCCAGATCAGCGCTCTCCAGGTCGAGGGCACCGATGGCTTCCAAGGCAAACAGGGACAGCGGCTGGTTGAGTCGGAAGTCGTCCTGAAGGTCGAGGGTGACTCGTATGCGCCGACCCGAAGCGTCGGCTTGCGGCAGGATCTCAAGCACCCCGGCTTCGACCAGCGACCGGTAGATGGCAATGGCCCGACGAATATGTTGACGCTGGCGGGATCGGTCCTCGTGGTTGTCGATGAGCAGTTTGCGCATCGCCTGATACCCATCACCGGGCCGGTCCAACACGTTGAGCACCATGGCGTGGGTCACGGCAAAACTTGACGACAACGGTTCGGGTTGGCCGGTCGAAAGCCGGGTCAGGGTGTCGGCGTCCCAGTGGGCGTAACCCCGTTCGGGCGGCTTGCGTTTCACCAGCTTTTTGCGCTTCTTCGGGTCGGTGGCGGCCTTCGCTTCGGCTTTCAGGTTTTCAACGACGTGCTCCGGAGCTTGCACGACAACCGAACCCGCCGAATCGAAACCCCGCCGACCGGCCCGCCCCGCGATCTGTTGAAAGTCACGGACGGTCAATACCCGAACCCGTCGACCGTCGTATTTGCAGAGCTGGGTGAACAACACCGTACGGATCGGCACGTTGATGCCGACGCCGAGGGTGTCGGTTCCGCAAATGACTTTCAGCAGTCCCTGTTGGGCCAACTTTTCGATCAGGAGGCGGTATTTGGGAAGCAAACCGGCGTGATGTAGGCCAATGCCGGCCTGCACGAACCGCTTCACGTCTTTGCCGATCGGTGTGTCGAAGCGGAAACCACCGATGGCTTCCTTGATGGCGTCTTTTTCGTCGGTGGTCAACAGGCTCAGGCTGGTAAGGCTCTGCGCCCGAGCGGCGGCGTCTTTCTGAGTGAAATGCACCAGATAGATCGGTTGGCGCCCCTCATTGAGCAGATCGTTGATGGTGTCGAGCAGGGGAGTTTCCTGATAGGCGAAATCCAACGGCACTGGCCGTTCGGCGCTCGCCACCAACGTGGTGGTCCGTCCGGTCCGGCGATGGAGGTCGTCACGCAGAAAAGTGGTGTCGCCCAAGGTTGCCGACATCAACAAGAACTGGGCCTGGTTGAGTTCCAGCAGCGGCACCTGCCAGGCCCAACCCCGGTCCCGGTCGCCGTAGTAATGAAATTCGTCCATCACCACCAGGTTGAGTTCGCTCGCCGACCCCTCGCGCAGCGCCCGGTTGGCGAGGATCTCGGCGGTGCAAACCACGACGGGGGCCTGCGGGTTGACTGCGGCGTCACCGGTCACCATCCCAACTTGTTCCGGGCCGAGGGCGGCGACGAGTTCAAAGAACTTCTCGCTGACCAGCGCTTTGATGGGAGCGGTGTAGGTAGCCCGACCACCAGCGGCGAGCGTGGCGTAGATCGAAGCCAACGCCACCAACGATTTACCCGAGCCGGTCGGGGTGGCGAGCACGACGTTGTCGCCGCCGAGCAGCGCAACGATCGCTTCTTCCTGATGAGGGTAGAGGTCGTATCCCTGACCTTGCGACCAGTCAAGGAACGACGTCAGCAGGTCATCAGGAGAGGAGCCGTCGAGGGAAAGGTCAAGCAGCGGGCGCTCACCCGGTGAAGGCAAGGTGTGCTTCCCGAAGCCCAAACACGAAGGCGTTGGGCAGTTCCACATGCGCCGAACCGGGGATCGGCGCCAGTTCGGTGACCCGGTTACGAAGGCGATCAAAGAACGTCCGGATCTCGAGCCGGGCCAGCGACGCCCCGAGACAGAAATGGGTGCCGAAACCAAACGAGATGTGGTGGTTGGGGTCGCGGGTGATGTCGAACGTCTCAGGGTTCTCGAAATGGGCCGGGTCGCGGTTGGCTGCCCCGTAAGCCAGAAGCACCTGCTGTCCGGCTCGGACCGTCTGACCGTGGATTTCCATGTCCTGAGTCGCGACCCGACAGAAGTTGTGGACCGGTGTCACCCAGCGGATGAACTCTTCGGTGGCGATCTCGATGTCGGCCCCACCCCGGAGTTTCTCCCATTGTTCGGGATGATCAGCCAGCGCCAGCAGGGTACGGGCGATCACCGTGCGGGTGGTTTCGGCCCCACCATCAAGCAGCAGCAGACAGTCCGAGATGATCTCGTCAAGACCGAACGGCGAGCCCCCAACGACACCCCCGGTTTCTTTTTCGACGTCGATCCAGCGGCTCATCACGTCGTCGGCGGGGCAACCCTGCTTCTCTTCGTAGAGGTGAGCGCAGGCTCCGGCAAACTCCATGGCCGAGATGATCCCTTCCTCGTTGTGGTAGCGAGGCCCACCGCCGAGCGCGATGGTGGTTTCGGACCAGTGCTGAAGTTTCGGCCACATCTGTTGAGGAAAGCCAAGCAGCAGCCCGATCATCTGGGCGGGGAGGGGGGCCGCCAACTCGCTGACGATTTCCGCTTGACCGTTGGCGATGACCGGGTCAAGGAGTGCATCGACCGTGTCGCGAACCTCATCCTCCCAGCGGCTCACCGCCCGAGGGGTGAAGCGACGCGACACCAAGTTTCGGCGGGCAAGATGCAACGGGTCGTCGCAGGCGATGATCGAAGAATCGGCCGGGATGTTGGGCCGATACCCACCTTTTTCTTTGTCCGAGTTGATGAAGACCTGCTTGTTCTTCTCAATCTCGACGATGTCGTCGTAGCGGGTGATGACCCAGAGTTCGTTGATGTCATCCCAATGGCACGGCGAATGCTCCCGCAACCAGGCGTAGCGCGGGTAGGGATCGTTGACGTAGAAGTCACCGTCGAGGATGTCGAGCGGGCGCGGATCGATTTGCTCCATGCCCCGAGACTAGGTCCGCTGATGCACCAAGCGCCAAGCAGCGCCCGGACTGCGGGTGCTAGTTGAGGCGTTCCACGATCATGGCCATGCCCTGACCGCCACCAACACACATGCTTTCCATGCCGATCGTGCCACCGGAGTCCTGCAATCCGTTCAGCAAGGTCGTCATGATCCGAGCTCCGGTCATGCCGAAGGGGTGACCGAGGGCGATAGCGCCACCGTTGGGGTTCAACTTGTTGAGGTCGATCCCGAGTTCATCGGCCGAACCGAGGACCTGCACCGCGAAGGCTTCGTTGATCTCCACGTGGTCAATGTCGTCGATGGTCATCCCAGCCCGAGCCATTGCCTGACGGCAGGCGTCGATCGGACCCAAGCCCATGATTTCCGGGTTCAGTGCCGACACGCCGCTGGAAATGATGCGGGCGATAGGGGTAAGCCCAAGTGCCTTGGCCCGAGTGTCGCTCATCACCAGCACCGCGGCGGCTCCGTCGTTGAGTGGACAGGCGTTCCCGGCGGTGACGGTGCCGTCGGGACGGAACACCGGTTGGAGCTGGCTTACCTTCTCCAGCGTGGTCCCGGCGCGGATGCCGTCATCGACCGACACGACCGTGCCGTCGGGAAGGGTGTAGGGCGTGATTTCACGTTCGAAAAAGCCGCGGTTCAACGCAGCCTCGGCCCGGTTCTGCGAGCCGACACCCCATTCGTCTTGGCGTTCACGGCTCACACCAGTGTGTTGAGCAACGTTCTCTGCGGTCTGACCCATCGCGATGTAAATGTCGGGAAGTCCAGCCGGAGCCGACCAGATGTCGGCACCGCCAACGGAACGGTCCTTGGTTCGTGCTTCGGCATCGGCGAAGTTCGGGTTGTGCGGGCCACTGTCGGCCGCACCGTGCATGTACCGGCTGACGGTTTCGACACCACCGGCCACGAAACAGTCGCCTTCGCCAGCTTTGATGGCGTGGGCGGCCATTCGAATGGTCTGAAGCGACGAGGAGCAGTAGCGGTTGACGGTCACCCCAGGCAGGTCCAGTCCCTGCATGGCCGAAATGACCCGGGCGATGTTGTAGCCACCTTCACCACCAGGCTGACCGATCCCCCAGATCACGTCCTCAACTTCGCTGGGGTCAACGTCGACCTTGTTGAGCACGTCATTGAGAATGAATGCGGACATGTCGTCGGGTCGGGCATCCACCAGTGAACCCTTGTTGGCCCGGCCGATCGGCGTGCGTGATGTTGAGACGATGACGGCTTCTGCCATGGCTGCTCCTTTGAACAATAAGTGAGCGAACACTAACAGAACGGCCCGCCAATTCGGTTGGCTGGCTCGGACCTGCCCCGTGGTCTTGGAAAGACATCGGGAAAAGCAGGGCCGGGTTTTCGGTGCCGAGCCGAGTCCTGACGTATCGTCAGGAGATGAGCGGCATTGACGTGGACAAGAAGTGGAAGTTGTTGATCAACGGTGAATGGGTTGAACCCGCTGCGGGGACCTATGACGTGATCGATCCGGCCACCACCAAGGTGGTTGGTCATGCTCCGGAAGCTTCAGAGCAGCAAGCTCTCGATGCGGCCGCGGCGGCCCGTCAGGCAGCCGCCGACTGGAAACGGATGCCAGCCGCGCAACGCTGTGAGCTGATCGGGCGGCTTGGTGATGAAGTGGAGGCCCGTTCGTCGGGTTGGGTGTCAACGGTGCAGGCCGAGACCGGTGCGCTGCAGCGAATCACCGAGACGTTGCAGGTTGGTGGCCCCGCGGTCGATCGGTTCCGCTACTACAGCAACGTCATTGACCTAGACGAGTCGCTCCGGCCTATCCCGATCGAGAAAGGCCCGCTGGGTCCGGCCGGGTTGATGTCAGCTCAAGTCAAGCGGCAACCGGTCGGTGTGGTGGCCTGCATCACGCCCTACAACTTCCCGGTCACGAACGTGGCTGGCAAGCTGGCGCCGGCCCTGGCCGCGGGTTGCACGACGGTCATCAAGCCAGCCCCGCAGGACCCGCTGGGGATCTTTTTGCTGGGCGAAGCTATTCAAGCGGCAGGGTTTCCGCCTGGCGTGGTCAACATCGTCAACGGTTCGACCCCGGTGGTGCCCGCCGCGTTGGTCGACACCCGTGACGTGGACATGATCTCGTTCACCGGTTCGTCTCCGGTGGGTTCGGCCATCATGGCTAACGGCGGCAAAACCATGAAGCGGCTTCTGATGGAACTCGGAGGCAAAGGGGCCTGCATCGTTACCGACGATGCCGATGTGGGGGTAGCGGCGCAGGCCATCGCCACCGTCTGGGGTTTCCATTCGGGACAGATCTGCACGGCTCCGACCCGGGTGATCGCCCACCGGGCCATCTACGACCAGTTGGTCGAAACCCTCAAGACGTTCGCCGGGTTCATGGCGGTGGGTTCACCGACCGACCCGGCCACGGTGGTGGGTCCGGTGATCACCGAAACCCATCGAGACCGGGTGGAGGAGTTCATCAAGAGTGGTGTCGACGCGGGGGCCACGTTGGTCGTCGGTGGACAACGCCCCGAACTTGATGGGTACTTCGTGGCCCCGACGTTGCTCGCTGACTGCACCCCCGACATGCATGTGGTTCGTGAGGAAGCGTTCGGGCCGGTCATCGTGATCATGCCCTACGACGACGATGATCAAGCGGTGGCGATGGCGAACGACTCGGAGTACGGGCTGTACAGCTACGTGTTCTCTGGCGACACCAAACGGGCCTACTCGCTTGGCGTTCAGTTGGAGACCGGCAACGTCGGTCTCAACGTGGTCCAACCCCACATGGAAGCACCGTTTGGTGGTTTCAAGATGAGCGGTGTCGGTCGTGACCGGGGCAAGTGGGGGATCGAGGCCTACAGCGAACTGCAGTCGCTTAGCTGGATCGGGTAATGCCCGCTCCGCTCGCTGGGCTGCGGGTTGTCGAAGGGTCGGCGTTTGTCGCTGCACCGTCGGGTGGCATGACGTTGGCGCAGATGGGTGCCGATGTCATCCGTTTCGATCAGATCGGGGGTGGCATCGACTACCGCCGTTGGCCGCTGTCTGACGAAGGCGAGTCGATCTACTGGGCCGGGCTCAACAAAGGCAAACGTTCGCTAGCGGTTGATCTGCGCAGTGAAGCCGCTCAAGAACTCCTCACCGAACTCATTGCCGTTTCGGGGACGTTTCTCACCAACTTTCCTGCCCGGGGCTGGATGGGTTTCGAGGCGTTGTCAAGCCGACGTCAAGATCTGGTGATGTTGGCCATCACCGGGAACCGGGATGGTTCAACCGCGCTGGATTACACCGTGAACTGCGCCATTGGTTACCCGCTGGCGACCGGTCCGGCCACGGAATCTACGCCGATCAACCATGTGCTCCCGGCCTGGGATCTGATCTGTGGTCAGACCGCAGCGTTGGGGTTGCTGGCAGCCGATCGGCAGCGTCTGCTCACCGGGACCGGTGCGTCGATGACGTTGGCGCTATCCGACGTTGCCTTGGCCGCAGTGAGCGCCCTCGGTCACGTGGCTGAGGCGCAGGTGCTGAACCGTGAGCGCGAACGCCTCGGTAACGATCTCTACGGCGCCTACGGGACGACGTTTACCTGCCGCGATGGAGTCATCATCTACGCAGTGGGGATCAGCCCTCGGCAATGGTCAAGTCTGCTCGAAGCCACCGAGGCCAGCGAGCAGGTTGCTGCGCTTGCCACCGCGGCCGGGGTGGACTTCGCCGACGAAGGGAACCGCTTCCGGCTTCGGGACGCCATCACCGAAGCGATCGCCCCGTGGGTCGCGGCCCGGACGGTGGCGGAGGTCGCGGCCCGCTTTGATGCGCTCGGTGTGTGCTGGGGTCGTTACCAGACGTTCCGGGAACTGGTGGCCGACGATCCTCGGTGTTCCACCGACAGCAGCCTGTTTCGCGAGCTGGAACAACCAGGAATCGGTACCTATCTCACGCCAGGGTCACCGGTGGCCTTCGGTGGGGAACTCCCGTTGGAGCCAATCCGGGCCCCTCGACTCGGCGAGCACACCGAAGAGATCCTCGCCGAAATCTTGAACCTTTCCCCGGCAGAAATCGGCCGGCTCTGCGACGATCAGATCGTTCACGCAAACTGACCGGCGACCTCGGTGGGTTGGATGACGGGGCTGGTGTATTCGTTGGATAGTTGGCGTCTGGTGCTGCTATCGGCAACAGCGATACCTGCTAGCATAACAACCTATCGACGGTGAGCAGACGTCGCCGCGACTTCTCCCTAGATTGATCCGGTAGCCGAACAAGGAACCGAGCAGTCCATCCCGATGGTGGACCAGCGGTCCTCAGGGAAGCGAGTCACCATGATCGAAATGTTCGACACCGAAGTCCAGGCCCCCGTTGGACCCACCGATTGGATGGAGACTGCGGCCTGCAACGGGAAGAGCGACCTGTTTTTCGCTCCGTTCGCGGAAAGACCCGAAGCGAGAGTTCGACGCGAAGCCCGAGCTCGTTTGATCTGTCAGGGCTGTCCCGGTCTTGAGATGTGCCGGACCTACGCTCGGACCAACCGGGAGCTGGGGTTCTGGGGCGGCGAATCAGAGTCGGAACGGTCCGACGCAGGGTTCCCTCCAACCACCCCCATCATCGGGCGCAAACGGATCGCCGAAGAGCGGGCCCGCAGCGCCATGGCGGCAGCTTCCTGAACTGGTCTCGGTCGCCAGAGCGTGCATTCAGCGGGCTCGGCGGCACACTGGAGCCGTGACTTCGCCGTGTTGCTCTCCCAACCGGGAGCCAAGTGTCGGATCCGCACCGACCACCTTGACGAACGCAACGGCGGCCCACCCTTCGGGTGATTCCTTGGTGGTCATTGACGGTGGCCCGTTTTTGATGGGGTCCGACGATGAACGGTTTCCTGCCGATCGAGAAGGTCCGGTCCGTTCGGTGGACGTCACCTCGTTCTCGATCGGTCAGCATCCGGTCACCAACGCCGAGTTTGCCGCGTTCGTGCAGGCCACCGGCACCGTGACGCTCGCCGAAACTGACGGCTGGTCGTTTGTGTTTGCCGGGCTCCTGCCCGACGATTTCCCGGAGACTCGAGGGGTTGTCGGGGCCCCGTGGTGGCGGGCCGTGGAAGGCGCCGACTGGTGCCATCCCTTTGGTCCCCAGAGTTCACGAGACGGCCTTGACGATCACCCGGTGGTGCACGTCAACTGGTTTGAAGCATCGGCCTATGCCGCCTGGGTTGGGGCCCGGCTACCGACCGAAGCCGAATGGGAAAAAGCGGCTCGGGGCGGACTTGTCCAGGCCCGGTACCCCTGGGGAGATGAACTCCAGCCGGCGGGAGCACATCGGTGCAACATCTGGCAGGGCAACTTCCCGACCCGTAACACCGGCGAGGACGGCTGGATCGGTACCTCACCGGTTGGCAGCTACCCACCGAACGGTTACGGGCTGGTGGACGTGGCCGGCAACGTCTGGGAATGGACCGCTGACTGGTTCGACGAGCGCTGCCAGCAGCGAGCGATGCGGGGTGGTAGCTACCTCTGTCACGAGTCCTACTGCAACCGCTACCGGGTCGGGGCACGAAGTTCCAACACCCCCGACACGCCAACTGGCAACATCGGATTCCGGATCGCCCGAGACCGCACCGAGCCGGAGCGCACCGTCGGTGATGATCAGGCTCCGGCCTAGGTGATCAGGCTCCGGCCACCGAAAGGGCTCCAGGCACCAGCTGCAAGCTGACGGCTCCCTGCCCGACCGGTTCTCCGTCACCCCACAGCCGTAACCCTTCGGCCTGCAACGCAATGTGTTGTCCGCGATGGGTGTGCACCTTCGGGTGGGTCACGTGCCGGCCATCAAAAACCAGCCGCAGGAACCACAGCAGTTCACGACGGGAGACGTCGGCAACGACGGTGACGTCAAGCATCCCGTCGGTGGGGTCAGCCCCCGGGCAGATCTCCATGCCTCCACCGAACCAGGCGGTGTTGGCCACCGCCACCATCCCCGCCTGATAGTGAAACGATGACCCGTCCACGGTGATGGTTGTTGCCACGCACCGCATCCGGGGCAGCTCCCGCACGGTGGCGACCGTGTAACGACTCTGACCCCGCGGCCGAGCCATGCGGTTGGCCCGTTCGTTGACCGCCGCGCTGAACCCGGTGGTGGCCACCGACGCCACCCAGCGGTCGTTGACCCGAATGGCATCAAGCGGACGAGTGTCGCCCAACGCCCGGGTTACCGCGGCGTCGATACCGAGTTCCTGGGCAAAAATTGCTCGAGAAAAGTCGTTGGCGGTGCCGGCAGCGATGATGCCAAGCGCCGTGTCGGTGCCGGCTACGGCCTGAACAGCGAGATGGACGATTCCGTCACCACCAACCACCACCACCCGGCTGCATCCCGCCGCGACTTCCTGGCGAAGGTGAGCCAGCGATGCTTCACGGCTGGCCCCGGTCACATCAACCGGTTCGGCCC
The DNA here is from genome assembly GCA_017852795.1 of Candidatus Neomicrothrix sp. Classification (GTDB taxonomy): domain Bacteria; phylum Actinomycetota; class Acidimicrobiia; order Acidimicrobiales; family Aldehydirespiratoraceae; genus UBA11606. The sequence goes on along the minus strand of JAFMKU010000054.1, from coordinate 886 downwards.
CTTGGGCCCGCAGTGCGGCGAGGACCTCAGCGGCGGCGCGGCGGGTGGATCCCCGGCCCGCCTCGGGGCTGATCAGTACCGGTATGCGGCTCACAGCCCCAGATACCGTCCACCATCGACGGCCATGGTTTGACCGGTCATGTGTCGGCTCAGCGTCGAGGCCAGGAACACCGCGACCGGACCGATGTCGGCTTCAGGATCACCGATCCGTCCGAGCGGGGTACGGGCCCGCAACCGAGCCTCCAACGTTGGATTGGCGGCGGTGGCGGTATCCATCGCCGATGTCCAGGCCACCGGTGCGATGGCGTTCACCCGGATCCCGTCAGGGCCCCACTCTCGGGCCAGGCTTTTCAAGAGGCCCCGTTGGGCACCTTTGACCGTGGCATACACCGGCAGATTTCCTGAACCTTCCATACCGGCCGGCGACGTCAAGAGGATCATCGTGCCCTGGTTGGCGCACAGCTGTTGATGGGCGGCTCGGGCCAGAAAGAACGCGGCGGTGGTGGACGTAGCGATCTGACTGGTGATCGTGTCAGGCTCAACTACCTCCACCGGACACGGTTTTCCCGGTGGCGACACCGCGTTGTGAACCACAATGTCGAGCCGTCCGAACCGCTCCACCGCGGCCTGGACCGCAGCCACGACATCGCCTTCCACCCCAACATCGCAGCGCACAAACGTCGCCTGCTGCCCCCGGTCGATGATGGCCTGCGCGGCGGGTTCTCCGTTGGCGGCTCTCCGGGTAGCGATCACCAGCGCCGCACCCGCCGCTGCCAACGCCCGGGCGATCCCCTCGCCGACTCCCTGCCCCGCGCCGGTAACCAACGCCACTTTGCCAGCGAGCAGCGGCGGGAGCGCTTCGTTGCGTTCGGATTCTCTCACCATT
>JAFMKU010000008.1 GCA_017852795.1 Candidatus Neomicrothrix sp. | reverse complement strand
ACTTCCTGTTTGCTTGGACCGGCCCTGGTTGGCCTTCTCTGGTTGAGCAGCGCGTGTCTGCTCGGCGCTTTCCTTGTTGTTCCCTGATCGTGACCGGTTCTTCGACGACCCTGACTTCCGGGAATTGTCCCGGTTGCCGTTGTCATCACCCGATGAACCGCCTTGCCGTGACTTACTGCCCTTCCGGCGACGATTTCGATCGTTTTTCACCCGCGGGGCTGCGGGTTGAACCCGAGCCCGAACTCGAGCTTCTTCTTTCAATCTTCCCAATAGGCCGGTTTTGGCCTCGGTAATCACTTCAAATTCTGCGTCGTCCTCGTGAACACCGAGCATGTCGAGTGCGGCTTCACGGGCTTCATGCACTGTCTTTCCTGTGGTTTCTACCCATTCCATGTGTAGACCCCTTTCTGTGGGTAAACGCAGCGTTAGCGCTTCGGCTTCTTGTGCTGCGGCGAGCCAGGTTCAGTCGTTCGTCCTCCACTTGAATGGTGACGAGAAGGTGCGTTGCCGGTACGGCCGGCACCTGTTTGCTTTGAACTGCTCTTCTTGGATGATTGTTCGGTCTTCTTTGAGCCAGTCTTCTTTGATGAGGTGTCGTTAGAACGCTTGTTGCCTGACTGGTCCTTCTTTTCGGTGGTTCGACCACCGGAACCCGCTCGTTTCCCTGCGGATTCGTTCGCGCCATCTGATCGGTTTGCATCACGGGTGCGGGCCACTTGCGCCCCCAGGCTTTCCTCGCCCCGGTACAACGATTTGGTGATGTACGCCTGTTGCCCGATCCGATACAGGTTGCTGATCACGAAGTACACCACCAGCGCGGCCGGCATGGTGAGCGAAAATACGGGAAGCATGAAGGGCAGAATCTTCATGATCATCTCTTGCTGCGGGTTGACGACTGCTCCGGTGTTGCGGCCGCGGATCTGCTTTTGCTGGTACAAGCTTGACACCAGCACCACGACAATCAGCATGATGTAGGGGAGACCCTTGACAATGCTTTCGCTCGCCACGTCAAGCGCTGACCGTGACAAGTCCATGCCGAACGAGAACATCTCGGTGGGCCGGTTCAGTACGTCTTCGCCGACCCCGGTTAGATCCTTGTACATCTGTGTGGTTTGCGGCAGATTGCTGGGATCAAAGGGGAGTTCGTGATTGGAGATTCCTGCGACATCGTTGAGGCGACTGCCGCCCCGTCCCGCGGTCCAACCGGCCTGAATACCGATGTCGGTTACCCGCTGAGTCACTCCTTGGACCACTCGGAACAACACAAGAAAGACCGGAAGTTGGACCAACATCGGCAAACAGCCGCCCAGAGGGTTGATGCCGTTGGCTTTGTAGAACGCCATCAACTCTTCGTTGAGTTTCTGCCGATCATCGCGATGTTTGTTCTGAATGGCTTTCAGTTCGGGTTGAAGACGCTGCATCTGCAACATCGACCGCGTGCTCTTGAGCGTGAGGGGAGTTACGACGATCATGACCACCATGGTCAACGCCACCACGGCCACGCCATAGGACGGGTAGAGATCGTAGAACCAAGCCAAAATGGACGCAATTAGCTCAAACATGAGGTTTCCTGACGGGATGGGACGGGGTCATAGCCGTGGGTTCCCCACGGGTTACAGCGAACAATGCGGGTGACAGCCAGCCGGGTTCCCCGCCATCCGCCGTGCATCTCAAGTGCTTCACGGGCATAGGTTGAACACGACGGCACGTGGCGGCACGGAGAAACCCGGCCAGCAAAGACGTACTGGTAGCCAGCCACCAATCGGTCCAGAACCCGGGCGCCCACGTTCACGTCGAAGCTCCAACCGGTAACGACGCAGGCTTGTCTGTAGGAGTAATCAGAAGGTGAGCCATGGTGCTCTGAAGTTGGTGATGTGACCAGTGCTCAATTGGGCCGGTGACCCGGACGAGATAATCGCCCCCAGGCACTCCGGAACGGGTGTCCAGTTCATGGATTACCGCTCGGATTCGACGCTTGGTACGGTTCCGAACCACCGCGTTTCCCACGCTGCGTGGTACTGCGAACGCTACGCGTGGGATTGTGGTGTTGTCGGTCCGCGAAACTAGTCGAATAGGACCCCGACCATCTTTTCGTCCCTCGGCCTGAAGCCTCAGAAACGATTGACGGCCCGAAAGCCGACCGATCATGCCGAAAGGCGAGCTCGACCCTTTAGCCGGCGAGCACGAAGAACTGCTCGTCCGCCGCGGGTGGACATACGCGAACGAAAGCCGTGCTTCTTGGCTCGTTTTCGGACATTGGGTTGGAACGTGCGCTTCATGAGCTCTCCCTTACGACAGGTAGAAGAATGGACCTGTCAAACAACGGCTTTCACCAGCGGTGAAAACCCGATACATCAAGGGACCAAACTAGGTCGCTGAAAGCCGCGCGGCAACACGATCGTCACTCGCGTTGTGCTTGTCGATCCTCGATATCCACCATCAACAGATCTGGGGACGAACCTGTGGACAAACTACATTCATGTCATTTCATCTTTCATTCTTGTAATTCATTCGCGAAAAACTGGCTCTGAGCAGGCGAAATACCACCCCGCGGTTGGTCAACTTGCGACATAGCCCGAAGTTGGTAGGTTCCCGGAACTACTAAACAGCGAGTGACCCCGCGGTAGCGGCCTCAACTCCTGAGGTAGGAAATCGATACGTGCGATGTTCCAGAATTTGGGTTCATTGCATCTGGGTGCGCTTGAAGGGACGACGCCGTGGGGGAATCAGAGGACGCAGAAGGTGTATGGACAAACTGTGCAGCAAGCATTCGTGCTCAAGTAAGTGACGCAGTCTGGCGGACCACCTTCAGCGGGGCACAAGCGGTTGGGTTTGATGAAGGGGAGTTGGTGCTCCTTGTTCCTAACGGACTGCAAAAGGAACGAATCGAGGGCCGTTTTCTTGGACTCGTTCGTCACGCCCTCGAAGAAACCACTGCCAATGAAGTATCGGTACGGGTAGAGATCGACACCGACTGGAGTTTGGACACCGACGACGACCTGGATTGGTTCACCGACGAAATCGAAGTCCCGCCCGTCGCGCTCACCACCGGTACCTCCCCAACAACCAGCCAATCACCCACCTCATCGCTTCTTCGAGACGAAAAGTTCACCTTCGATCACTTTGTGATTGGTCCCTCAAACCGTTTTGCTCACGCCGCCGCACTTTCGGTCGCTGAAGCTCCTGCTGCCAGCTACAACCCGTTGTTCATCCACGGCGACTCTGGGCTGGGAAAAACCCATCTCCTTCGAGGAATCGCACATTACGTAGCTGACCACTATCCGGCCTACCGAGTCCGATACGTCTCTACCGAAACGTTCCTCAACGAGTTCGTGGAAGCGATCCGCACCAACGCGTTGCCTTCGTTCAAACGGCGGTACCGGGACATTGACGTGTTGCTCATTGACGACATCCAGTTTATGGAAGGTAAAGACGGCCTTCAGGAAGAGTTCTTCCATACCTTCAACGAGCTCCACCAGAACAACAAGCAAATCGTCTTGACCTCAGACCGCACCCCTGATGCCATGCCGACCCTTGAAGATCGTCTACGTAGCCGGTTCAAGTGGGGTTTGATCACAGACATTCAGCGCCCCGATCTTGAAACCCGCCTCGCCATTCTTTCCCGCAAAGCCGAATCAAAGACGATCATCATTCCCGATGGCGTATTGACCTTCATCGCCGAGAACATCACCGAATCCATTCGAGAACTCGAAGGTGCCTTGATCAAAGTCACGGCCTACGCAAACCTCACCCAACAGCCACTCACCGTAGATCTGGCCTCCCTGGTGCTCAGCGACCTCCTCGACCAATCGGCCAAGAAACCGGTGACCGCCGAACGGATCATCGAGCTAACCGCAGAACTCTTTGATCTCAGCGTTGCTCAAGTAATCGGCGGAAGCCGCCGGCGGCCGCTAGTCGACGCCCGCCAGATCGCCATGTTTGTTACCCGGAACATGACCGACCTTTCGTTCCCCGACATCGGTAAAGCGTTTGGGAGCAGGGACCACACCACCGTGATGCACGCCTGTCGCAAAATCGAGGCTTGCATGAGCGAACGGCGTCAAGTTTTTGACCAGGTAACAGAACTCCAACAACGGTTGACCCGTTAAGAATGGCTGCCGGCCAACACCACACCCTCAAACCCCTTGTGGGTAACGTTGGGGACATGGTGTTTGCCAGTGGTGAATACCCCAAGCACAACCTCGTTACTGTCCACGACAACCCGTTTCTCAACCCGACAACGGTGCACAAGGTGGATGGGTTGGGGACAGAAAAAGCCCAAGATTTCAAGCGAAAGAGATGTTCGTCCCCAATCCACAGGACCTATGAACTTCTACTATCGTTATCAATCCAACATGGAGCAGCAATAACACCATGAGCATCAAGTTTCGATCTGAACGAGACGCCCTCCTTGAGGCCCTCAATGCAGCAGGCCGCGCCGTGACCACACGGGGTGGAGCGCTCCCGGTGTTGTCTGGGGTGCGCCTCGAACTGGCCGGGAACCAACTGACGATCACCGGTAGCGATTTGGATCTCACCATTTCGGTTGGTCTCGAGGTGGCCGGTTCTGATGACGGCGTCGCGGTGCTTCCCGCCAAACTCATCTCCGATGTGGTTCGCTCGTTGCGCCCCGGTTCGGTTGACATCACCGTTGAGGGCGAAGACGCCAACATTGTGTCGCAACCCTCGGAGTTCTCGCTTCGGGTGATCCCCGCCGATGAGTTTCCTGAACTGTCAGGCGCCAGCGGCGAACCGGTCACCTTGGACGCTAATGAGTTTCGTGCCGCCATCGATCAGGTGGGCAAAGCCGCTTCCAGTGATGACTCTCGACCGATTCTGACCGGGGTGTTGATGGCCGCCGAGGAAGAAGGTCTCCGCTTGGTGTCCACGGACTCATACCGTTTGTCGGTTCGCGATCTCTCCGGTTCAGAAATCCTGAAATCCGGCCAGAAGGTTCTGGTGCCGAGCCGGGCCCTCAAGGAGCTATCCCGAGTCATTGGCGACAACGACAGCATTTCGTTGCAACTTGCCGACCGCGACGCCAGCTTCCAGGTTGGTTCGGTGCGGGTAACCACCCGGCTGATTGAAGGCGAGTTCCCGAACTATCGCGGCCTGATCCCCAGCAACCACCCAAACCGGTTGACAGTCAACCGAGAAGCTCTGCTTGACGCCGTCCGTCGAGTTCGCCTCATGGCCCAAGAATCAACACCGATCCGTTTGGTGATGTCCAGCGGGGGACTGGAGCTGGTCGCGGTTACTCAAGACGTCGGCCAAGCCCACGAAGCCGTAGACGCCAACTACACCGGTGACGACCTGACCGTGGCGTTCAACCCGGAGTACCTCATTGACGGTATCGAGGTTGCACCCGGCGACGAGGTGACCTTGGAGACGGTCGACGAACTCAAACCGGCGCTGCTGAAGTCAGAGGACGATCCAAAGTTCCTCTACCTGCTGATGCCAGTTCGTGTGAGCTAGCTCTACGGTGCGCTTACGGACCCTTTCGCTTACGGATTGGCGTTCGTATGAGTCGGTGGAGCTTTCTTTTGATGATGGGCTCACGGCGATCCTGGGAGAAAACGGTGAGGGTAAAACCAACCTGATTGAGGCCATTGCCTGGTTGAGTGGGATCGGTTCGTTTCGGGGTGTGACCGATGATGCGCTGGTCCGTTCCGGTGCAGAGTCAGCGGTTCTGCGAGCGGTGATCCAAACCGACGACGGACGTGAGCAACTCGTCGAAGCAGAGATTCCACGGGTTGGACGGAACCGGGTCCAAGTCAACCGGCAGCGAGTTTCACGGTTGAGCGACCTGCTAACCGTGTTTCAAGTTTCGGTGTTTTCGCCTGATGACCTGACGCTCGTCAAAGGTGGCCCCGGTGAGCGGCGAGCTTGGCTCGATCAAGCATTGGTCAGCCACAACCCCCGATTGACTGCCTTACGCACCGAGGTTGACCGGATATTGAAACAACGAAACGCCTTGTTACGGGGTGTTCACGGGCGCCTCGACGCCGACGCGGAACTTACCTTGGAGGTCTGGGACACGAAATTGGTCGATGCCGGCGAAACCCTTCGAGATGCCCGATTGACGTTGCTGGAGCAACTCCAGCCCCATCTTTCTCGGGCGTACCAGGAAGTTTCTCAACAACGTGACAACGCGGTAGCGCAGTACCAGTGTTCCTGGTCGGGCTCATTGGCTGATGCGCTGCACGATTCTCGGGGGTTGGATCTTCGCCGCGGACTAACCACCGTTGGGCCCCATCGAGACGAAGTGTTTCTGACCATTTCGGAAAACCCAGCCCGCACGCACGCCAGTCAAGGAGAGCAACGGTCGTTGGCGCTCGCGCTGCGGTTAGCGGTCGACTCGGTGGTTCGAGAAACTGGCCTGATTAGTCCGGTGCTGCTGCTTGATGATGTGTTTTCGGAACTGGACCCGGGGCGGGCTGCCGCGTTGGTGGATGCGTTACCTAACACCCAACGGTTTTTGACTACCGCTGCCGGTTTGCCACCCGGTACAGAACCGGCACGAGTACTCACCGTCGCTAACGGACAAATCTCGGCGACCAGCCAACAAACAGCAGGGGAGCGCGGCGATGGTTGATCGTCGAAAGCCAGAACAAACCGACCCTCAGTCGATCGCCAACAGTCTCGAACGGTTGCTCGGCGGCTTAAACGCGCCAACCGTTGACATGTTGTCGAGCGTGTTTGGTGAATGGGAAACCATCGTCGGTCCAGACCTCGCCGAACGGTCATCGCCAGGGTCGGTTGATGGTGATGAGTTGACCATTTCAGTTACCGATCCAGCCTGGGCTACCGAGTTTCGTTGGCTAGAAAAAGAGCTGATTGAACGGCTCGCTCAGGTGACGGGATCGGATCGGATTCAGCGGCTTCGAATACGGGTCGTCTGACACGCCTGAGTCACACCAAACTGCTAGTGTGATTGCACCGTGAATGGCTTCTTTCAACTGCGTGCAATGACACGTTTCTGGTCTGAAAAACCCCTGATTTTTTGGGAAAATGTCCGTCTTTTGACGGTGAGCCTCGGTACATCTCGAAACTCCATGGAAGCACTGAACGGTCAGGTCTTCCCGTCCTTGAGAATTGCCTGAGGAGCACCCGTTGACTTCGTCTGATTCCAACTCCTACGGCGCTCAAGACATCACGGTTCTTGAAGGGCTCGAAGCGGTCCGCAAACGACCCGGCATGTACATCGGTTCCACCGGTCCGACCGGCCTGCATCATCTGGTGTGGGAGGTGGTCGACAACTCGGTGGACGAAGCGATGGCGGGACACTGCAAACGAATCGACATCACGCTTCTCGCCGACGGTGGATGCGAAGTTTCCGATGACGGTCGTGGCATTCCGGTTGACAAGCACCCTAAATACGAGGATCTCACGGCCGCCGAAGTGGTGCTGACCGTGCTTCACGCCGGCGGCAAGTTTGGCGGTGACGGGTACAAGGTCTCTGGTGGCCTTCACGGTGTTGGTATTTCAGTGGTGAACGCGTTGTCGCGTCGGGTTGAGGTTGAGATCGACCGGCAGGGCAAACGGCACGCTATGGCGTTCGGTAACGGTGGCGAACTTCAAGAACGCCTGGCGGTCATCGGTGACACGCCAAACAACGGAACCACTGAGCCGCGTACCGGCACCACCGTCCGATTCTGGCCCGATCCAACGATCTTTGACGAAGTTGAGTTCCGGTTCCAGACCCTGCTTGAACGTTTTCAGATGATGGCGTTCCTAAATCGGGGCCTGGAGATCCGGGTTCGTGACCTCCGTGCACCAACCGCACCAACTGATGAACCTGGCGAAACCGACGAAGCAGAAGGCTGGACGACGTTCTGTTACGAAGGCGGAATCATCGATTTTGTGAGCCACGTCAACAGCTCAAAAGAAGCGCTGTTCGCCACCGTGGGGTACTTCAGCGGTGAAGAAGCCATCGATGACAACCCTCACGAGGTCGAGATTGCTTTCCAGTGGAACACCGGCTTCAACAGCGACGGACTTCACAGCTTCGCTAACGGCATTGCCACCCTCGAAGGCGGCATGCACGAACAAGGCTTTCGTACCGCGGTGACCCGTACCGTGAACGCCTACGCGCGAGACAAAGGGCTCCTCAAAGAAAAAGAGGACAACCTCCAAGGTGAAGACATCCGCGAGGGTTTGACGGCAATCATTTCGGCGCGGATCGGGGAACCGCAGTTCGAAGGCCAGACCAAATCGAAACTCGGCAACGTTTCCATGCGGTCGTTGGTTGAGAAGGTCACCAACGAAAAGATGGCGAGCTGGCTCGAAGAACACCCGGCCGAAGGAAAAGCGATCGTTACCAAGGCCACCAACGCGGCTCGGGCCCGAGTTGCTGCGTCCGATGCACGCAAAGCCATCCGGTCAAAGTCTTTGCTTGATGGGGCTGGCATGCCCGACAAACTCAAAGACTGCTCGGCTAAAGATCCAGCTCGACGAGAACTTTTCATCGTCGAAGGCGACTCAGCCGGTGGTTCCGCGGTTCGAGCCCGCAACCCTGAAACGCAGGCGATCCTTCCCATCCGCGGCAAGATCCTCAACGTTGAACGAGCCCGCATCGACAAGATGCTGAAGAACAACGAGGTCCAAACGTTGATCTCTGCCATCGGGGCCGGGTTTGGCGAAGAATTCGATGCGTCCCAAGCCCGCTACCACAAGGTCATCCTGCTGGCCGACGCCGATGTTGACGGAAGCCACATTCGTACGCTGCTGCTGACGTTCTTCTTCCGTCAGATGCGACCGCTGGTAGAAGCCGGTTTCGTCTACATCGCCCAGCCACCGCTGTACAGCACCAAAGTTTCAACGCGAGAGACGGTGTATCTCAAAGACGACACCGCCAAGGATGCGTTCCTCGCCGAGCGGCCGAACTACACCAAAGACTTCCAGCGCCTCAAAGGCCTTGGCGAGATGGACTGGGACGAACTTCGAGACACCACGATGTCGGTGGACTCACGGTCGTTGCTGCAGGTTTCAGTGGAGCAGGCGGCGATTGCCGATGAGGTCATGTCGATCCTGATGGGTGACGACGTTGAACAACGCAAGAACTTCATCGTTACCAACGCCCGCGAAGTACGGAACCTGGATTTCTAAGAGGGGATGAACGATGTCTGATACCCCACCCGAGGAACTCAACGGCGAAACGGCCGAAAACATCACGGTGATCGAGATTCAGTCGGAGATGGAAACCTCCTTCCTCGACTACGCCATGTCGGTCATTATCAGCCGAGCACTGCCCGATGCCCGAGACGGTTTGAAGCCAGTGCATCGCCGCATTTTGTGGTCGATGTTTGATCAAGGGTTCCGTCCCGACCGGGCTCACGTGAAATGTGCCCGAGTTACCGGCGACGTGATGGCACGTTTTCACCCGCACGGTGACTCGGCGATCTACGACGCACTGGCCCGCATGGCGCAGCCATTTTCGCTACGTCACCCGCTGATCGATTTCCACGGCAACTACGGCTCTCCTGAAGATCCTCCGGCTGCCGCCCGTTACACAGAATCCCGGCTGCATCGTCTGGCCATGCAGATGCTGGCCGACATTGACGAAGACACCGTTGATTTCATCGACAACTACTCAGGCGATTTCACCGAACCTGCCGTGTTGCCGGCCCGGTTCCCGAACCTGTTGGTCAACGGCAGTCAGGGCATCGCGGTGGGAATGGCGACCAACATTCCGCCCCACAACCTCAACGAGGTCTGTGCGGCAGTTACCCACCTTCTCGGCAACCCGGAAGCCACCGTTGATGAACTCATGGAGTTCGTGCAAGGCCCGGATTTCCCAACCGGCGGACAGATTTTGGGGCGCCAGGGGATCGAATCGGCCTACCGGACCGGTCGTGGATCGGTGAAGATGCGGGCCTCAACCGAAGTGGTTGAGATTGGCACCCGTCAAGCCATTGTCGTTACCGAGTTTCCGTACCAGGTTTCGGCGGGTGCGGTGGCACGACGCATCGCCGAATTGGTCAACAACCGTGAGATCGAAGGAATCGCGGACGTCAACGACGAATCTTCAGGTGACGACACCCGCTTTGTCATCACGCTGAAACGGGATGCCAACCCTGAAGTCGTTCTGAACAACCTCTGGAAGAGCACCCCGCTGCAAACCAGCTTCGGGGTGAACATGGTGGCGCTAGTCGGCGGCGTTCCTCGCACCCTGAACCTCCGCGACGCGCTGGTGGCGTACGTCAATCATCAAATTGAGGTTGTCACCCGCCGTTCCGAATATCGACTTGATCAAGCCCAGAAGCGACTGCACATTGTCGAGGGTCTCCTCAAAGCACTAGACCTCATCGACGAGATCATCGCTGCAATTCGCGCCAGCGCCGATCGCGGTTCGGCACGCGAAGCGCTGATGTCGGCACCGTTCGAGTTCAGCGAAGTTCAGGCCAACCACATTCTTGACATGCAACTTGGTCGCCTGACTCGTTTGGGCCGCTCCGACCTTGAGTCCGAAGCGACCGAACTCAACGAGACGATTTCTGAACTGCAAGCGATCCTCGGTGATGATGCTCGGCTGCGGGCCGTGATCATTGAAGAGTTGACCGCGGTGTCCGACGAGTTCGGAAGTGATCGTCGTTCACGCCTCGAAATCGATCCGGGCGAGTTTGACATCGAGGACCTCATCGACGACGACCCGTTGGTGTTCACGATGACCTCAACCGGCTACGTCAAGACCACCCCCGCCCAAGAGTTCCGGGCGCAGGGCCGGGGCGGCCGGGGGATCGCAGGGGCCAAGGTCAAAGATGAGGACACGATGACGCACCTCATTCACACCACCGCCCACTCCTACTTGCTGTTCTTTTCGAATCGTGGACGGGTGTACCGCCTGAAAGCCCACGAGATACCGGTAGCCAGCCGTACCTCGCGGGGAACGGCGATTGTCAACATGCTGCCGTTGCATGAAGGCGAAGCGATTCAGGCAATTATCGACACCCGCGATTATGAGACGAACCGCTACTTGTTCTTCGCCACGGCCAAAGGCCGGGTCAAGAAAACCCGGTTCACCGCCTACAACTCGTCGCTGCGCGCCGGGTTGATCGCGATCAAACTCAACGACGACGACGAACTGGTCAAAGTCATTCCGACCAACGGGGTCTTCGACATCTTGTTGTCGAGCGGCTTTGGTCAAACCATTCGTTTCACCGAAGACAAGGTTCGAGAAATGGGTCGCAACGCGGCAGGCGTGATCGGTCTGAAGTTTAAGAAGGCCGGTGATCGAGTGGTGTCTTGCGACATTGCTCGGGAAGGATCGTCGCTGCTTCACATCACCCAAAACGGGCACGGCAAACGCACCAACGTCGATCAGTTCCCGGTCAAGGGCCGAGGCGGCATGGGCGTGGTCGGTATTCGGATCAGTGAAGAAAAGGGCCCGGTGGTGGGCACCTTGATGGTCGACGACGACGACCAAATCCTGGTCATCACCCGACAAGGCGTGATGATGCGAACCCGGGCCGGCGACATTTCGGTGCAGGGCCGAAGCGCGGCTGGTGTGCGCGTCGTTCGGGTTGACGACGATGACCAAGTGGCATCAATCGCCCTCGTCCACCACGAAGAGGGACTGCTTGCCGCCGAAGAGTCAACCGATGGTGCCGCACCACCCGATGGCGAAGCGGCCCCGGACGTTAGCGGGTCAACCGATGGTGCCGCACCAACCGAGACTGAGGTTCCCCCCACCGACGCCTAACCACGGCGCTCGTTCTTCTTCCCCTTCACCAAGCAACCCGGCAACAGCCGGATAGGGGAGAGGTGCCATGGCCAAACGGCTGAGGGTGTCGAATACGCGTCGATGTGCGAACTGTTCAGGACAAATGGTTCCGTGGTTTCTTGTGGTGCTGCTCGTTGCGGTCGGGGTAATGGTGCTGATCGCGCAACTCGGCGCCTTGGTTGACGACGCCGCACAGGCTCGAACCGCCGCGGACGCGGCGGCGCTGGCCGGTGCCCGGTTCGGCCAAGCGTCGGCTCGCGAACTAGCCGAAGCCAACGGGGCCGTGCTGGTCTGGTTCACTCCGACCGCAGATGGAGCCGAGGTGCTGGTTCGGGTGGGCCGTATGCGGGCCCGAGCCCGCGCCGTTCGTGAACTGGTCTGGGCGCGTGACTCGGCAGGGCGGTGACGGTGCTTCCCTTCGACCGGAGTTCTAGACCAGACTGCCAACCATGGTGATGGCCTTTCGGGAAGTCGTGCCGGTTTCGCTGTTCAACAACGAACCGTGGCGGTGGCGAGTAGCGACCCGCAACGCCTCAAAGCAGGGTTGGCTCCAGTTCGACATGGAAGATCTACATGCCGACCTTATGGAGAAAGCTTGGGTGCTTTCCGAACATGCTGATGACGCGGTGGTGTCTCTGCCCGGTTCGCAGGGACCAGCGGGTGAGGTACTTGCACTCGTGAATCAGGCGTTGGCCGATCACAACCTGCCGTTGGTCGATGATGGACCAGAACCCCCACTGGAACGAGCGGCGCTTCGAATTCACGAAGATCTGGTGTTGATGGAGCGCAAAGACGACGAGTGGGTGATGACCGCAGGTGCGGTGTGTTTCCCGACCGGTTGGAGCCCGGCTGCGAATCTTGGCCGGTCTCTGGCTGGGATACATGCGGTAGTGCCCCGCTTCGACGACATTGCTCTGGCCGTGGATCGACTCTTTGCTCGGCTTCGGCCGGGATCCATCGTCTGGCGTCCGAACTGGTCGGTTGTGGATACCGCGACGTTGCGACTGCCCGCCGGCCAACGAAGAATGGACCCGCAAACCACCACCGTCGACGATCTGCACCTTCGAATCGAGCGTCAGACGCTGCGGCGCCTCGTGGAACATCCTGATGCCATGGTGTTCACGGTTCGGGTGCACCGGTGGCCGCTCTGGTCGGTGCTTCCTGAACTCGACCTAGGGCTGCTGCAAACGCTTCAAACCATGCCCGATGACGTCGCCAACTACAAGAATTTGCTGGCCTGGCGCGAAACATTGGTGGAGTACGTTGAACAAGCGTTGGGCAACGAGAAGTAACAGCCTGAACCCATAGGTCGTAGCGTTCCCCGTACACTAATGAAGTCCTATGAGTGATCTCCCCGACGTTGACGAAGCGGTTTTCCAGCAAGCGACTGGTGGTATGCCAACGAGCGGTATGGATGGCGCCGCGGCAGGTTCGGTGCTTGGCCGACCCGAGAAGAAATCCGGCGAAGCGTTCCTAGACAGTTTTGGTGCTTGGTTCTCGAAACGGTCAGCTCAACGGCTGCGGGCCCGCCGAGTTCGTCGCCTCGTTCGTCACATCGAACCGTGGTCGGTCATGAAGGTCGCCTTGATCTTCTACTTCTGCCTCTGGGGCATTTTGTTGATCTCCGGGGTGATCCTGTGGAGTTTGGCGGTCAGCTCAGGATCGATCGAAAACATTGAGTCGTTCATCACCGACCTGTTCGCGTTGAAGAGTTTCACGATCAACGGAGATCAGGTGTTTCGTGCCGCCGCCCTTGGCGGCTTGGTCATGGTTGTTGCCGGTTCAGGTTTCACGGTGCTGATGGCTGTCCTTTTCAACTTGATCTCGGATTTGACCGGCGGTATCCGCATGACTGTGGTTGAAGAAGAGACCGCTCGGCCTCGCCCCAAGCAACTGCGGCCCCGTCAAGTTTCTGGAGTTCAACCGGTCACCGTGTTTCAGGAAACGACTGCACCTCAACCGGATGTGGATCTCCCGGTCGGAGATGTCGTCAACGCGGTTGACGAGGGATAGCGTTACCTACCGCACGGGGCTATAGCTCAGTTGGTTAGAGCGCACCCCTGATAAGGGTGAGGTCGCTGGTTCGACTCCAGCTAGCCCCACGCTAGGAACCCTGCGGGCTTGCAGGGTGTTGCCGTGCGGAACGTTCGGGAGGCGCCGATGGGTGGAGGATTGCCAACGCTGATCCGTCGAGCCATGGTGGCGATCGGGGCGGGACTGATGGCTGCCGCGCTGATTCGGGTCCGGGGTACCGGCGGAATTGCCCCTCAGACCGGTGGTTGGCGCGAGCTACGCGGCGACGACCTGCTCTGATGAGTCACGTTTTGCTGTTTGGAGCAGGGGCGACCGGTTCTCGTATCGCCCGCCAACTGCAATCGACCGACACGGTGGAGGTGTTGGAGGTTCGTGACGTGAACGCCGAGGCCGCGACCCGGTTGGTGTCCTCGTTAGGACGTGGCTCAACGGTTGGTGCCGGCCGAGGCGTTGATCCCCGTATCGACATGGTGATCGTGGCGACCCCACCCGGAACGCAGGTGGGGTTGGCCCGCCGGGCCGTCAAAGCGGGGGTTCCGGTAGTAACGACCTCTAATCAGACCGCGGAGGTTCGTCGGCTCCTCGAATTGGACAGCGAAGCGAGGATGCAACGGGTTCCGGTCGTGGTTGGCGCCGGGTTCATGCCGGGGTTGAGCTGCCTTCTGGCCCGTCACGCCGCCCGGGCGTTTGATGAAGTCGACGAAATCCACGTGGCCAAAGTCGGCACCGGTGGACCCGCTTGTGCCCGGCAACATCAGCGCGCGTTGAGCACCACCGGTGTGGATTGGCGCGACGGGGATTGGATGCGCCGGGCCGGCGGTTCTGGACGGGAGCTGGTCTGGTTCCCGGAACCGGTCGGCGGCCGCGATTGTTACCGTGCCGCGTTGGCCGACGCCTTGCTGCTCGCACCGAATTTCCCCGGAGTGCAGCGGGTAACGGCCCGGCAGGCCGCGACTCGACGCGACCGGTTGAGTGCACCACTCCCGATGCTTCGTCGCCCTCACCCCGAAGGCGGCATCGGAGCGATACGAGTTGAGCTGCGAGGCCGGGTCGGACAGGAACGCCAAGTCTCGGTGTTGGGAGCGGTAGAACGGCCGGCGGTAGCGGCGGGGGCGATGGCGGCTGCGGTCGGAGTGCACGTTCTCGAGGGTCGGTTCCCACCAGGTGCGGCCGGGTTGGCCGCGGTGTCGGACACGGTTGGTTTGTTGTCAACGCTGGCGACGCGAGGAGTGAAACCGGTTCGCTTCGAAGGCATTTCGACGTTTGTGTGACGAACGGTTGGCTCAGGCCCGGTTCAACAGATCGATGATTTCTTGATGGATGTGGCCGTTGGTCGCCACACCAGAACCGTTTCGCCAGGCGTCAGGGCCGGTGTCGCCGACTGAACTCGAGAACGTGCCACCAGCCTCGGCAAGAATGACCGCCATCGGCGCAATATCCCACGGGCTGGCCTTGGGGTCGATCATGGCTTCGGCGCGACCAGTCGCGACCAGTGCGTACCCGTAGGCGTCACCCCAGGTGCGAAGGACCGCGGGACTTTCCATCATGCGGGCCAGCGCATCGGACTCCCAGTAGCCGAACCCGCTGGTCATGGCATACGCCCCGTCCAGGCTGGCGTGGGTGGACACGCGGCACGGTTCTCCGTTGCAGGTGGCCCCCAACCCTCGACCGGCGGCGATGGTTTCGCCGAGGGCAGGGAGATGGATCACTCCAACCGCGGGGCCATGTTCGTCAACGAGCGCAACCAAAGTGGCGTACAACGGCACCCCGTGAGTGAACGCTTTCGTCCCGTCGATCGGGTCGATCACCCAGGTGCGTTGGTTGCAACTGGAAACGTCGTCGTGCTCTTCACCGATGATCCCGTCGTCGGGTCGACTGGCTGCCAGCCGAGCTCGAACCTCGGTTTCGGCGGCAAGATCGGCGGCGGTTACCGGAGATCCGTCACCTTTCTTGACCACATCCAGCCCGGGCTGACGGAACCACTGCAAGGTGGTGGCGCCCCCGGTCTGGGCGAGGTCAACGGCCAGTTGGAGATCGTCGAGCGAAGCAGCGGGCGCGCTCACGAAGTGCCTCCGGCGCTTGGGGTGCGGGGTTTGCGGGGGAAGAATGCTGCGGTTTGCGCGACATAGTCGGCGTACCCGGGCCGCCGTTTACGGAGGCTGCGTTCAAGCATCGGGACACCCGACACCCGCATCAACATGATGCTCATCAGGATCGGACCGACAACCGCGAACGCCGCGTCACCGGTTTCGGCCGCGACCAGCCAGATTCCCCACCAGACACAGAAATCACCGAAGTAGTTGGGGTGCCGGGTGTAGCGCCAAAGGCCAGTGTTGAGGACCGAACCGGCGTTGGCGGGGTCGGCTTTGAACCGGGCCAACTGGATGTCACCCACTGCTTCAAAGAACATCCCGACCGCCCACAGGGCCGTACCAAGGATGGCCAGCACCCCAAGCTTGGGACTTTCGGGGGTCATGGCGAGTTGGACGGGAAGGCTCACCACGAACATCACCACCCCTTGAAGTCCAAAGACGGTAAACAGCGACTTCAGTGGAAACCCGGCCCCTTGCCGCCGCCGCATCGACTGGTAGCGGAAATCTTCAGGCTCCCCCCAGTTGCGCCACAGCAGATACCCGCCGAGCCGCAACCCCCAGACACTGACCAAGATGAGTAGCAGGGTGGACCTTCCATCATGTCCGTCACCGACCGCGGCGCTGGCCCAAGCCACCAGCACAAACCCCAGACCCCAAAAGATGTCGACGATGCTGGCGTTCTTGAGCGCCAAACTGAGGAGCCAAACGGCCACCATCAAGCTCAAGACGGCAAGGCCGGCGGTTCCAAGTACGTCAAAGTGGCTGCTCATTCGTTCATGCTCCGTTGGGTTGGGGGGTGATGTGGTCGTGGATCCAGTCGTCCATTTCGAGCCAACGATCCACCAGCCACGAGGCAATATCTTCGTCGCTGGTGGGAAGCGAAGCACGGGCGTGCCGGGTGCCGTGCACCACGACCGGGCGCTTCTCAGTGATCGTCGCCAGAATCTCGCTGATCGAACTTCGGCCTTCGACGCCGTAGTTGGCCAAAATCACGATGTCGGCTTCGGGTGCTCCCCGGAGCAGGGCCAACGTTCCCGCCGGGCGGGGGGCAAGGACGTAACGCAACCGTTCAGCACGGTCGGCGAGGTCGGGTCGGTTTCGGCGGAGCCGGGTGATGGTGCTGGCGTGGCGTTCCGGAGTCCGGAACGTGCCTTCAGGGAAGATCACACACGAATCTCGTTCGGTCATTCGGGCCGCTAACTGCTCAACTTTTCCGAACAGCGGTGAGCCAGGACGGGGAGCTCGGTCGATCCAGACGTTGTGGGTTCGGTCCCCGACGATGTCCATCGCGGGCGCCCATTTGAGGTCCTGTTTGAGGGTGTAGAACGCCCGGCGGCCTGCTGCGTCGACAAACAGCAGAGGTATCAGCGCGTCGATGTGGCTGGAATGGCGGGCCAGCACGATGGTCGGCGGCCCATGGAGAATGTCGGGGTTATCGAGCTCGATGGAAACCCCGGCAAAAATGTGCAGGTTGCGGTAGTGGCGTCGCCCCCACCAGCACTCGAGTCGGTAATTCGCAGCCATCCAACCCGACGGGTTTCGCCGTCCATTGGCGAACCAGAGTCCGATCGCGGTTGCCGCGATCACCCCGGTGATTTCAGTCCAGACCACGGCACCGGCCAGCAGCCAGTAGCGAACCAGTCGCCCCCGCCAGTGTCCGCTCACTAGGTCGGCAAGGTACAAAACGGGAAGAACAATTGGGCTGGCGATCAGGGTGAGAAGGCCGCTCACCGCGACCATCAGCAGGCTGACCGGTCGTCGAATCGCTTTTCGAGGAAGTGAGGCCACGCAGAGACCGTAGTGTGGGAGTTCATGACCGATGTGCCTTTGTGGTCTCCATCTCCAAGCCGGGTGTCGAGCGCCAACCTGAACCGACTGTTTCAGTACGCCCACCAGCATCACGGGGTGGCCTTGTCCGGTGTTCCCGCCGACGATTACGCCGCGGTTCACGCCTGGTCGGTTGCCGACCCCGGAGCGTTCTGGGCGGCGGTCTGGGATCTGCTTGGGGTGGTTGGTGACCGCGGTGAACGGTTGCTGGTCGAAGGGGATCGGCTGCGGGACTTCCGGTTTCTTCCGGATGCCACGTTGAACGTGGCCGAGAACCTTCTGGGAGAACCAAGCGACGAGTTGGCGTTGCTGTTCCGCGGGGAGGACGGCGAAGCGGTTGACGTGACTCGGGCCGATCTGCACCAGATGGTGGCTCGGGTGCAGGTGCTGTTGCGCGACGCCGGGGTAGGGGTCGGTGACACGGTTGTGGCCTGGTTGCCGAACCGACCCGAAACCTATGCCGTGATGTTGGCGGCCGCCGGTCTCGGGGCTGTGTTCGCCAGCACCTCACCGGATTTTGGAGCCGATGGGGTGATTGACCGGTTCGGGCAAATCGAACCGACCGTGTTGTTTTCGGTGCCGGAGTATTCCTACAACGGCAAGCGTCATGACTGTTCGGGTCGCCTAGCCGAGATCGAAGCTGCTTTGCCGAGCCTGCGGGCCTCGATCGTGGTCGAACCAGGTTGGCTTGACGCGGTGACGATGGTTCCCGCCACCTTTGAGCGCCTGCCGTTCGACCACCCCTGGTACGTCTTGTTTTCGTCGGGCACGACGGGCAAACCCAAATGCATTGTGCACCGCACCGGTGGGGTGCTGTTGAAGCATCTTGTCGAGCACGTATTCCACTGCGATGTTCGATCCGGGGACCGGGTGTTCTATTTCACAACCGCCGGTTGGATGATGTGGAACTGGTTGGCGTCGGGTCTGGCCACCGGCGCGACGCTGGTGCTCTACGACGGGGCACCCACGTTTCCGGACGCGAACCGCCTGTTTGACCTGGCCGATGAAGTTGGGGTGACCCTGTTCGGGACGTCGGCGAAGTTCCTTGATGCCTGCGCCAATGCCGGGGTTCGCCCAGTCGAAACCCACCAGTTGTCGTCGGTGAAAGCGTTAGCGTCGACCGGTTCGACGTTGACCCCGGAAGGGTTCCGGTTCGTGTACGACTCGATCGCTTCGGACCTACATCTGGCGTCGATATCGGGAGGAACCGACCTCTGTGGTTGCCTCGTTGGCGGGAACCCGATGCTTCCGGTGTACGCCGGGGAGATCCAAGGGCCGGTACTGGCGATGGACATCGACGTGGTTGACTCCGAAGGTCACCCGGTTGCCGATGGGATCGAAGGTGAATTGGTGTGCCGGTCGGCGTTTCCGTCGACCCCGTTGCGGTTCTGGGATGACCCGGGGGATGTTCGCTACGACGCGGCCTATTTCGACCGGTTCCCGGGCTTGTGGCACCACGGCGATTTCGTTTCGCGCACGTCTCGCGGTGGTTATGTCATCTCGGGCCGGTCTGATGCCACGTTGAACCCGGGTGGGGTACGGATTGGCACCGCCGAGATTTATCGGCGGGTGGACACGATGCCAGAGATCGAAGAAAGCGTGGTGGTGGGCCAACCCTGGAACGGCGACACCCGGATCGTGCTGTTCGTGAAGATGGCGGGCGGCGAAGCGTTGACCGACGAGGTACGGGACCGTATTCGGACCCGGATTCGTTCCGAAGTGACCCCTCGCCATGTGCCGTCGGTGATTTTGGCGGTTGATGACATTCCGCGAACTCGTTCCGGCAAGATCACCGAACTGGCGGTGCGTGACGTGATCACCGGACGGCCATTAGCCAACGTGGAAGCGCTCGCCAATCCCGAAGCGCTAGAGCATTTCCGTAACCGGCCCGAACTGTCGGCCTAGGCGCGGCGACACAGACTGGCCTTTTCGGCCCGTGGCCGTCATCATGTGGCCATGGCTGAGTTTGATGTGGTGATTCGGGGCGGCACCGTGATCGATGGGACCGGGGCACCGGCTCGCACCGCGGACGTGGCGGTCACCGATGGGCGGATCGTGGCGGTAGATGACGCTGGCTCGTTGGGTTCTGCGACGAGAGAGATCAATGCCGATGGCGCACTGGTAACCCCCGGGTTTGTCGATGTGCATACCCATTACGACGGCCAAGCCACCTGGGAGTCCACGATGCAACCATCGTCGTGGCACGGGGTGACGACCGTCGTGTTTGGAAACTGTGGGGTCGGGTTCGCTCCGGTTCATGCATCGGATCATCAACGGTTGGTGGAGTTGATGGAGGGCGTGGAAGACATCCCCGGTACTGCGTTGCATGAAGGTTTGCCGTGGACGTGGAACTCGCTACCGGAGTACCTCGATGCGCTGGACGGCGCCAAAGATATGGACATCGCCGCGCAGGTCCCGCATGGGGCGTTGCGGTTGTTTGTGATGGGGGAGCGAGGGGCTCGGCGAGAAGACGCCACCGCAGCCGACATCACCGAGATGGGGTCGTTGGCCGCGGAGGCGATCGAAGCTGGCTTCTTGGGGTTCACCACCAGTCGTACCCAAAACCATCGCACGTCTACCGGGGAGTTCACGCCGACGTTGACTGCGGCCGAAGAGGAACTGGTGGGCATCGCCGAAGCGGTCGGACGTACCGGCCGAGGGGTCTTGCAATTGGTCAGCGACTTTTCTGACATTGACGGCGAGTTCGCGATTGTGCGGGCCATGAGCGAACGGTCGGGACGACCGATCAGTTTCACGCTGGTCGAAAGCTCACGCAGTTTCGACTATCACCGTGCGTTGCTGGCCCACGTAGAGCAAGCTCGAGCCGATGGTCTGATGGTTACCGGCCAGACCGCGGTGCGCCCCATTGGTTTGCTGCTCGGGTTCGAATGCACTTTGAACCCGTTTCTTCGCAACGAGGTGTATCGCGAAGTCGCCGACCTTCCGTTGACTGAACGCACTCAGGCCCTCCAAGACCCGGCCTTCCAGGAACGGCTTCTGGCTGCGGCTGGTGGCCGAGACGCCACGTTGGTGGGAGGTCGGCTGATCGAGAAGTTTGATTCGATGTTCGCGCTTGGTCGCTTCCCGAACTACGAACCCGACCCGAACACTTCGATCGCAGCGATCGCGACCCGCACCGGTCGCACCGCCGAAGCGGTGGCGTTGGATGCGCTGTTGGAACAGGACGGCACCGCCATGTTGTGGGTTCCGTTTTCTAATTATGGACAAGGAAACTTGGACGGGACCCGAGAGCTGTTGACCCATCCGTTCACCGTGCCGTCGTTGTCCGACGGTGGCGCCCACGTGGGCACGATCTGTGACGGTTCGTTTCCGACGACGCTGTTGCAGCACTGGGGCCGTGATCGCCAACGAGAACGAATCGATCTCGAGTTTCTGGTGCAACGTCAATGTCGAGACACGGCGCGTCTGGTCGGATTGGGCGACCGAGGGGTGTTGGCGCCCGGCTTCCGAGCGGACCTCAACGTGATCGATTTCGACCGTTTGCAGGTGCATGCTCCCGAGTTGCGCTACGACCTGCCGGGTGGTGGCCGACGGGTGGTGCAGCGAGCCGATGGATACCTGCACACGCTGGTGGCCGGGGTTGAAACCTATGCCTCAGGCGAAGCGACCGGTGCGTTGCCGGGCCGGTTGGTACGGGGACCGCAAGCGGCGCCGGTGAGCTGAGATGGCGGAACCTTTGGCCGCCGGTGCGGTCACGGTGCTGGACCGGCAGGCCGAATGGTCCGCCGCTGACGTCGCTGACTCGAATCGGTGGACCTACCAGTTGAGCGACACCGACCTTGTTGAGTTGACCGAGGCCCTCGCGGTTGCTCGCAGCGCAGCCGATGACGTATTGGATGTGAGCCGTGAAACGTTCCCACTTCCCACGCTGTCGGTTCGTCTGTCCGAGATCGCCGACGAACTGATCAACGGCCGCGGCTTCCAGAGAATTTCCGGGTTGCCGGTGGAACAGGTTGGGACTGAGGACTCGTCGTGGATCTATTGGGGGATCGGGCTTCACCTCGGCGTTCCCTGGCCGCAGAATGCCAAAGGCCACCTGTTGGGCGATGTGAAAGACCAAGGGAAACGCCCTGATGATCCCACCGCGCGAGGCAACGAGCTTGGCGGGGTAGGACAGGTGTTTCATTCCGACGGTTCGGATCTGGTCGGTTTGTTGTGTCTCGATCCCGGGGTTCGGGGCGGTGAGAGTTTGATAGCCAACGCAGTTCGTGCTCACAACCAACTGGTGGTTGCGGATCCTGAACTCGCCGGGGTGCTTTACGGCGGATTGCCCTATGACTTTCGGGGTGAACAACGCGACGGCGGAGACCCTTACTATCGGGTGCCCGCGTTTTCTCGGCATCGCGACCGTCTGTTTGTCCGCTACATACGGCCCTATATCGAAGCTTCGCAACGGCACCCGGACGCACCACGGTTGTCCGACGATCAGCGGGCCGCCATGGACGCTTTCGACGCGTTACTCACCGCGACCGACAATCAGGTAGAGATGACTTTTGCCGCCGGGGACATGCAGTTCATCAACAACTATCACGTGCTGCACGGCCGTCGGTCGTACGTCGACGATCCGACCACTGGTCGGGTGCGGTGGTTAAAACGCCTGTGGTTGGCGACCGATTTGTTGGGTCCCGAAGACCGTCCGGAACGGTTCCAGGCTGCGGGAGCGACCACCCACTGGGCGGCCCGACGATCCAAGGCGTAGCGCAGCGACGATCACAGGCTGGTTCGCTGCCGTGGCTGCGATAGCGTTTCGGTCATGTCCAGCTTTCACGAATTTGCAATGGCATCGCTGGCCGGAGACGAGGTTTCGTTCTCGCAGTACTCCGGTTCGGCCTGCCTAGTGGTCAACGTCGCATCTGCTTGAGGCCTTACGCCTCAGTACGCAGGTCTGCGTGCGCTTCATCATGATGACAACGGGGTTCAGGTTCTGGGTTTCCCGTGCAACCAGTTCGGTGGTCAGGAACCGGGTTCGCCTGAAGAAATCCGGGCGTTTATCACCGACAAATACGACATCGATTTTCCGGTGTTTGCCAAGATTGATGTCAACGGCGACGATGCCTGCGAGTTGTATCGCTGGCTGAAGTCAGAACAGCCAGGGGACGGCGAGTCCTCCGACATCACTTGGAACTTCGAGAAGTTCCTGGTCGGAGCCGATGGTCAGGTTCTGGCTCGGTTCAGCCCGATGGTTTCGCCAGAAGAGGTGGCACAGCAACTCCCTGAGCTTCTGGGCTGACCCAATCACCTTCGCCTGGTGCGGTGGTGAGTCATGGCGTTCGCCTTGGGAGGAGTGTCGGCACCGGCGCGATGAGGCTCCGTAGCTGCCCGTCGAGTCGTCGTCGGGTCGGTTCTGCGTGCTGTCGCGGTTTGCCTCCGGCGGGTTTGTTCGACGTTTCGAATCGCTTCCGCTGGTCAGGTAGGCAACGATAGGGGCATGACTTCTTTGCTTCCCGTGACCCCGGATCTGTTGGTTGAGCTTGAGTTGATCAAGCGCTGCAAGTACGCCTACCTGCGCCTTGTTGACCAGCATCGGTTTGATGAGCTGGTTGACGTGCTGACCGAAGACTGCACCGCGTCCTACAGCGACGGTAAATACGCATTTGATGACCGGGCGGGGATCATTGCCTTCCTCCACGAAAGCATGGGGTCGGTCGAGTTTTTGTCCAGCCACGCCTGCCACCAGCCAGAGATCGATGTCTTTGATGACGGCACCGCCACGGGCACCTGGAAACTTGAGGATCAGGTGATCGTTGGTGATTTCAGTGTGAACCTGCGAGGCGCGGCGTTTTACGAGGATCGCTACGTCAAGACCGAGGCCGGCTGGCGGATTTCGCACACCGGGTACAGCCGGACCTTTGAGGAGATGTACCCGCAGGCCGGTGTTGCCGGGCTCGAGTTGCACGCCAACGGTTTCACTGGCCTGCGAAAGTAACGCCGTTCGGTCTTTCGGTAACCCAGATCAAGCGGGTCCGGAAAGGGCGAAGTCACAAAGCGCTCCAAGAGTGTCAGTCTGGTGCCCATGCGAGAATGGGATGATGTACGTCGGCTGGAAAGTGTCCTTACCTATAGGAGGGTGCTGAGTTCTGTTCTGGCGCTACTTGTCGCATCGGCAAGCTTGACTTTGGTCGTGACGCCGGCATCGGCCGGTCCGTTGACAGCCGATCCCGAGTCAGCGGCGCAAGACAGTGAGGTGACCGCGCTGGCATCAAACCCGCCCCATGACGTGCAGTTGCGTCGGGTTGGTGCCCAAGGCTTTCGTATCTGGTGGCGCACCCCCGACATCAGCGGGCAGAGCCCGATCGTGGGCTACACCGCCACCCTCGAACCGGGAGGAGCGACCTGCACGCTTGGCTTTGACGAGTCCGGCATGGCGATACCGAACTGTTCGGTTATTGACACCGACCTGTTTGAACCGGGGGTCGAATACCGGGCGTCGGTGCGGGCGGTCAACGAGGCTGG
Source organism: Candidatus Neomicrothrix sp. (assembly GCA_017852795.1). GTDB lineage: Bacteria > Actinomycetota > Acidimicrobiia > Acidimicrobiales > Aldehydirespiratoraceae > UBA11606. The sequence continues at coordinate 31,050 of JAFMKU010000008.1, read as the reverse complement.
CTACTGGTCCGCGTGGTCTGCCGAATCAACGCCCCTCACCTTTGTGGTGATCCCGGGAGCTCCTCAGAACGTGAAGGTGGAAACGTCGTCGCCGAGTCATCTTCGTGTGATCTGGACGGCGCCAGCCGATTCGGGGGGCAGCCCAATCGTCGCCTATCAGGCGTTCGCCGACCCTCAACCCGGTTCCTGCATTGCTCAGGCCCGACCGGATACGAACGAGTACTCCTGTGTGATTTCAGGGGCTTGGGGGCTCGAGTTGCGTTCTTCGTATCGGGCCACGGTGTATGCCCACAATGTGGTGGGGCGCTCAGGCCCGGCCACCTCCTCGATGAGCGCCGAGATTTGGGATCGTCCAGATCGGCCAACCGATGTGCGGGTGTACCAGACAAGGCTTGGCATGTTGGACGTGGAGTGGACGCCGCCCACCGAAGACGGGGGTCGCGAGATCATCTCCTATGTCGCGACTATGGAACCCAGCGGCGACTCCTGCACGACAACCGGCGATGAGACGAAGTGCACGATCGTGAACAGTCTGAACCCGGACGCCGAGTACCAGGTGAGCGTGGAAGCCTTCAATTCCGGAGCAGGTTCAGGCCCGACCGAACCGGTCGGGCGGCTACCGAGCCCGTCGGTGCCGGTTGACGTGGTGATGGAGTTCACTGATTCGGGCGCACCTCAAGCCCGGTGGAACGCACCGTTGAGTGATGGTGGTAGCCCGATCGTGTTGTACAAGGTTCGGGTTGATGGCAGCAACCAGGTCCCGGAAAGTATTCGCCGTCGGACATGGTCACTCGCGAGCAGATGGCAGCGTTCCTCGCCCGGTTTATCGAGACGATCGAGCGTAGGTCGTGTTCGGGAAGGCACCCGTTTACCGATGTGACCTCCGAGTGGGTCGACGATCCGATCGGATGTATCTTTCAGTTGAGGATCACCAGAGGCACGGGATATTTAACCTTTTCACCGAAGAATCCTGTGACCCGTGAGCAGATGGCGGCGTTCATGGCCCGCACCTATCGGTATATCACCCGCTAGCCGGAACGGTTCGGGTTCGCTACGTGGACGTTGCGGTCGTAGCGGGCGTTGCCAGACGAGGTTTGAGCATCAGCGCTTAGTAGCGCGGGCCGCCGCTTTCACCCGGCCACCGACTCCCGCCGATAACGTCGGCGTGGTTCCAGAACGCATCGGGATCCAGCGGTCCGGCGTTGGAGATATTGCGGCTCTTCATGGCGTTGGTCACCAGCGTTGCCGTGGCAGGGCCAGCCATCGGGAGGTAACGAGATACCGGATCCCACGGCGAATCCAGCAACCGCAGTTCGCCGTCCAACGTTTCGACGTGGATCGTTTCCATGGTGGTGGCCACGTCAACGACGACCGGAGCGAGGTCGTAACCCTGGCCTCCACCGATCTCCCGGCTGTACTTGGTCCACCATTCGTGCTCGGTCCAGTCTCCGGCCGGTGCACCAGCTTCACCGGTCACTTCACCTTGGTATTCCACAAAGGTGTATCCCTGGTGGGTGGCACGGGCGCCGACCCGTGACCCCAACCGGTAGTAGTCGATATCGCACAGGTACTTCGGCTGGCCGTTGCGTTCCGCCGAGATAAACACCGCTGCTTCCTGGTCGATGCCCATTCCGAGGTTGTAGAGACCGTCCACGCCGTTCCATCGAGCGGGAACTTTGATCGATACGCCGTATTCGGGTTCGCCGTGGATCGGCACGCAGTAGATCCCAACCGTGACCGTATTGTCACCGGTCGGTTCTAGGCCGGCGGGGAGCAACGGTGCGATGTTGCCTTCCGCGGTGGGGTAGGTCATGACCAGTTTTGGCCACCCGGAAATCTCTCCGTTGCGACTGGTGGGTGCGGTCGTTGTGGGTTCGCTCATGGTCAGATGTTCGCACGCGGGACCCGAAAGCACGAAAATCAGAACGCGAACGATTTTGCACCCCCGGAACAGGTCTGTGACGCTAGGGCTATGGCCAACCCACTTGAAGGCATCAATACCTCGAACGATCCGTATGTCATTGTCAGCTCAGACACCCATGCCGGGCTCTACGTTGAGGACTATCGGGAGTACCTCGAAAGCTCGGTTCACGATCAGTTCGATGAATGGCTCAAGACTCGTCATGAGCATCGGGCCATGGTTGAGGAACTCAACGGCGACTATGTCGAACAGTGGGAAACCGAGAACGAATGGGGCCTCAAAGGTGCCTACGACCCCGACATTCGCGACAAGGCCCTCGACGCGGACGGTATTGCTGGCGAGGTGATCTTCGCCGATGGTGATGCGGTTACCGGTATGGAAGCTCCGCCGTTTGGTGCGGGTCTTCAAGCTGGCGTGATCACCGATCCGAAGCTGGCCTGGGCCGGGGCCCGAGCGCATAACCGTTGGCTCGAAGAGTTCTGTGCATCCAATCCGCCTCGTCGCGCCGGTGTGGCGCTGGTGCCGGTAACCCACGGGGTCGAGGAGTCGGTCAAAGAGGTGTATGCGCTAGCGGACAAGCCTGGTATCCGCGGGATCATGATCCCCACCATGTGGCACGGTGCCCCTTCGTACGGCCACGAAATGTACGACCCGATCTGGCAGGCATGTCACGAAACGGGGCTGGTCGTGCACACCCATTCGGGTGAGGCCGACACCGAGGCCTACAACGAGAACATGGCCCAGTACATGCTCGAAGTGGCGTTCTGGACCCACCGGCCGCTCTGGCAGTTCCTGTTGTCGGGCAAATTCGACAAGTTCCCGAACTTCAAATACGCACCGGTGGAATGCGGATCTTGGTGGCTCGGCGATCTTCTCTGGAAGACCGACGTCATGTTTGGTGGCACGAACTGGAAGGTCAAGAAGATGAGTTCCCGCACCAAGGGACTCATTGAGCGACTCCCGTCGGAGTACGTCGGAACCAACGTGTTCATCGGCGCCTCCACCATGGCCAAAGTGGAACTTCGTCGTCGCTACGTCAACGGAGTCGACGCCCTCATGTGGGGCACCGACTATCCCCATCCGGAAGGGTCGTGGCCCCACACCCGGACGCGGCTCGAAACCGACTTCACCGAGATCCCGGTCGAAGAAACCCGTCTGCTGCTTGGTCTCAACGCGGTGCGTTGCTACGGGCTCGATGAAGGCGCACTCAACGAGATTGCGGCCGAGATTGGCCCCCGACCGACCGACCTTCACCAAGACCTCGACCGTCGGACCGATCCCAACGCCATCCGCGAAGCTCGCTGGTGGTTCGACGACTACGGCGTCCCCTGGCCGTCCTAGCCATCAACCGACTGCACCACGTCGGCTTCTTGATGGATAGCTGAGTGATGAACGTTTTGATCATCGGGGCCGGGATCGCTGGCCTTGCCGCCGCCGATCGACTGGTGGAGCACGGGCTGGGTCCCGACCAGATCCGAATGGTGGACAAAAGCCGAGGGGTTGGGGGCCGGATGGCGTCCCGGCGGTTGACCTGCGAGCTGGGTGAGGCCCGGTTTGACCACGGCGCCCAATTCTTTACCAGTCGCAGTTCCGAGTTTGCTGCGCTTGTTGACGCCGCGGTTCGCGATGGGGCGGTAACCGAATGGACCCGAGGGTTCGGTGCCGAACCCGACGGGCACCCCCGCTGGAGGGGAACTGACGCGATGACGGCTTTGGCTAAATGGCTTCAGCACCGGGCCGGAGTCACCCCCGAATTGGGGTATCGCATCGATGATCTGGGTCGAGAACTCGCCGAACGACCTGCGACCGCGGTCATTCACACCGCACCGGTTCCTCAAGCGCTAGCCACCATGGCGTTCTGTGGTCTGCTTCCCGAACCGGGATTGGCCCACCGGTTAGCTCAGATCCAGTACCAACCGACGATCACCGTTTTGGTCGTGCCGAACGACGCGCCCGACGGCTTGCCGCCGTTCGGGGCCAGCCAACACCACGACGATCCTGAACACCCGGATCTTGCGTTCGTTGCCGACAACCAAGCCAAAGGCATCTCTGAGGTTCCTGCGCTGACCATCCACTTGTCGAACGCGACCAGCGAACTGCTTTGGGACGAACCCGACTCGGTGCTGCTCGAACGAGCGTTAGCTGCCGCGGCTCATTTGCTCGGCCCGGCCGCCAACCCAGACCGCATCGTCGCATTTCAGGTGCAGCGGTGGCGCTACGCCGGACCGGTGGCCTGCTGGCCCGAACCCACCGTCCTCTGGGGAACCGATCCGATCATCGCCCTCGCCGGCGAAGCGTTCGATGGTCCCAAAGTCGAAGGCGCCTTCCGGTCAGGACGGGCTGCGGCTGACGCCATCATTCGTCGCGGGGAGTAACCGGCCCGCCGTCGACCTCGGCTCGGATCTCGTCGCTGTGTTCGCCAAGCCTCGGCGGGCGCCGGGCCGAAGTCAACGCGATGTCGTTGACCCGGATCGGATTGCGAACCGCGACGTAGCCGTCTTGGCCGGTGACCAACGTTTCGGTCCGCATTTCCTGGCCCCAGGCGATCGCCTCCGGCAAGGAGTTGATCGGACCACACGGCACGTCCTCAGCTCGGATCCGTTCGATCCAGACCGTCCGGGTATCGGTCGCTAACACCGAATTGATGACCTCGTTGAGTGGTTCGACGTTGGCCCGGCGGTCGGTGTTGTTCGCGAATCGGGCATCGTCGAGCAGTTCGGTGCAGCCCAATGCTCGACACAGTCCGGCGAAGAGTTTGTCGTTGGCGGCGGCGACGATGATGTCACCGTCGGCACACGAATAGCTTTCATACGGAGCGATCGACGGATGCCGGTTTCCACCCCGAGCTGGGTCGGCGCCACCCATGAGCACTCCGGTGTGGTGGTTGAGCAGGGCAGCCAGCGCCGTGTCAAACAAGGACACTTCGATGTGACGACCTAGCCCCGAAACGTTGCGATCGGCCAACGCCGCCAGCACACCAACGGTGGCGTTGTAGCCGGTCAGCATGTCCACGATTGGCACCCCAACCCGAAGCGGTCGGCCGTCGGCTTCGCCGGTCAGGTGCATCAACCCACCCATGGCCTGCGCCACCAGGTCGTACCCCGGTAGCTCAGCCGCCCCAGAACGCGATCCGAACGCGGTCACGGTGGCGGTGATGATGTCGGGTCTGTCCTCGGCCAGCGACTCCCGATCGAGCCCCAGTTCAGCCATCAAACCCGGTTTGAAATTGTCGAGCACAATGTCACCGGTGAGGGCCAAACGCCGGGCGAACTGCGCGTCGTCAGGGTCTTTGAGATCCAAAACGATCGACCGTTTGTTGCGGTTCAACGACAGGTAATAGGTGGCTTCGCGTTCTGCCGACGGGTCGTCGTCTTTCCACGGAGGACCCCAGGTGCGGGTGTCGTCGCCCGAACCCGGCCGTTCCACCTTGATGACTTCGGCTCCGAGATCACCGAGCAACTGGCCGATCAGCGGACCAGCCAACACCCGTGAGAAGTCGATCACCCGAAGGCCGTCGAGGGGAAGCCGCTCAGTCACGTCAGCATTCTGGCAGGTGAACCGGCGTCCGCGTGTTGCAGTGCGTGTCGAGGACCGGTTGGATAGCGGGGTGGAAGCAGAACCCAACGACAACGAAGGCGGCCGGGTTACCAGCAACTCCGGTACGGACTTCATTCGGGAACTGATTCAAAGCGACGCGGATCATGGCCCGTACGGCGGCCGGGTTCAGACCAGGTTCCCGCCGGAGCCCAACGGCTTTCTACACATCGGGCACGCCAAATCGATTTGTCTGAACTTTGGCGTCGCGGCCGAACACGGCGGTCGCACGGTGCTTCGTTTCGACGACACCAACCCGGAAACCGAAGACGAACGCTACGTAGCCGCGATCCGTGAAGATCTGGCCTGGCTCGGCTTTGAACCGTCTGAGGTCGTGTACGCCTCGGACTATTTTGATCAACTTCACCGCTGGGCGGTGCAGCTCATCGAACAAGGTCTGGCCTACGTCGACGACCAAGACGCAGAAACGATCTCGGAGAACCGTGGCGGTTTCACCACCCCCGGTGTGGATTCGCCGTGGCGGGATCGCAGCGTGGACGAGAACCGGGACTTGTTTGAGCGGATGACGGCCGGTGAGTTTGGCGAAGGTCAACGGGTGCTGCGGGCCAAGATCGACATGAACCACGAAAACATGCAGATGCGTGACCCGGTGATGTACCGGATCCGCAATCAGCATCACTTTCGTACCGGCGATAGCTGGGTGATCTATCCGACCTACGACTGGGCTCATGGCCAGTCGGACGCCATCGAAGGCACCACCCATTCGTTGTGCACGTTGGAGTTTGATAGTCACCGGCCGCTCTACGACTGGTTCCACGGAGCGCTTGGGTTAGGCGACGACCGGCCCCGCCAAACCGAGTTTGCTCGCCTCAACCTGACCCACACCGTGCTCAGCAAACGGCGGCTGCTGCAACTGGTTGACGACGGCCATGTGGATGGTTGGGATGATGCCCGAATGCCGACCGTGCGCGGCCTTCGCCGACGCGGCTACCCGGCGCAGGCCATCCGCGACTTCTGCGGGCACATCGGGATCGCCCGAGTCAACGGCACCCACGAGATCGAATTGTTGGAGTCGTTCGTGCGGCGCCAACACAACGCAACGGCCCTGCGACGGATGGCGGTGCTTGATCCGCTCGAAGTGGTGATCACGAACTGGCCTGACGGACAGACCGACACCCGCGAGGCGATCAACAACCCTGAGGACGACACTGCCGGTGTTCGAGAAGTGCCGTTCTCGGGTCGGTTGTTTATCGAACGCGACGATTTCATGCTCGACCCGCCCAGCAAGTTTTTCCGGCTGGCTCCCGGCCGCGAAGTGCGTCTACGGGCTGGCTACTTCATAACCTGCAACGATGTCGAAACCGGTCCTGACGGTGAGGTCATCCGTCTGATCTGTACCTACGATCCAGAAACCGCCGGTGGGCAAGCCCCCGATGGTCGCAAAGTCAAAGCCACCATTCATTGGGTCGCGGCCGAGACGGCTCTTGACGTAAAGGTGGAGTTGTACGAGCGGCTGTTCACCGAAGCGCTTCCCGGTGCCGACGGCGCCGATCCGATGGCGTCACTCAACCCGGACTCGCGGTTGACTCGAACCGCCAAAGCCGAACCGGCGCTGGCTGACATCGCCCCCGGTGAGGTCGTGCAGTTCGAACGACTCGGCTATTTCGCGCGTGACCTTGACGATGACCCGAACACATCACCGACCCGGTTCCATCGCACCGTCGGGCTGCGCGACGAATGGGCCAACATTCAGAAACGTCAGGGCTGACGCCAGACCCGGTGGGTGCTCGCCCCCGGATCCGTCACCATTTCGGTCACCGTGTCGAACCGCATCGTCGGCCGAGTAGCAAGGTTGTACGGGGCCCAGTCGCCAATCCCGGGATGGCTCGGATCGCCGGTTTTGATGTAGTTGATCCAGGCCCAGTGCATCTCGTCGCTGAGATCGGCGGGTGGTGTCGTCCCAAACAACGCGTCCCAGCCCGGCAGGGTTTTCCAGATGAACGGGATTTCCATGGCGTGCATCGCGCCGAACATTCCCCCCAAACCCTGGCTTTTCCATCCGAACCGGTAGACGTGCACGGGAGTACCGGCTGTCACGGCTGCGTCGGCCACATCCAACGTGCAGGTCCAGAACCGCAGGTCACCCATCCACTGCACCGCAATCTGGTGGGGGCTGAAGTCTGGGTAGGCCGTCTGGTAGGTGGCGACGATTTCGCGAGCCCGTAACGCCCCGACTCGAACCTCAGCCATCGCAGTGAGATCGTCGATGGTCAGGTTCGGATTGAGATGGAGCGAAAACAGGGATCCTTCGTCGTCGTTGGTGCCGATCAGAATCGGGACGCCCCGTTCGCCGGCTGCTTGAGCCGCGTCTCTGGTCACGGTCACGCCATCGACCGCGGGCCGGAAGAACCGTCCCGTGTTGTCGGGGAGTTCTGGTGGGTCGGCCTGTTGGGTCTCGGCGATGGCGGCGCCGGCCAGTTGGCGTTGCGCTTCGAGGATTTCGTCGGCCGACCGGGTTAGGAGGTCGTCGATCGTTTCGGCTCCGAAGTGTTCGGCCAGTTTCCGAGCTAACGAATCGCTTGGAGGCCCAAACGCGGCGGGAGCCGATTGGCTAATCACCTGATGAAAGAGACCGTCGGCGGCCGGGGAAGCCAGAAGGGCCAACACCGAACCGGCGCCAGCCGATTCGCCGCAGATCGTTACCTGCTTTGGATCGCCGCCAAACTGGGCGATGTTGTCGCGCACCCAACGCAGCGCCGCGATCTGATCCTGAATGCCGAGGTTGTGAGACCCGGCCCGGTCGGGGTCAAGCCAGGCCAGATCAATGAACCCCAGCAGCCCCATCCGGTAATTGACGGTGACCACCACCAGGTCACCGTTGCGGCTCAAAAAGGTGCCGTTGTTGTTGGCGCCACGACCATTCATGTACGAGCCGCCATGTACCCAGAACAGCACCGGGCGTTGGCCGGTGGTTGACGGGGTATAGACGTTGAGGTTTAGACAGTCCTCGTCGCAGTCGTAGTCCTGAGGCGGTAGGGGACCACCCGGTGGGCGGCGGATCTGTATTGCCGCTGGCCCGGGACGGGTGCAGTCTCGAACGCCGTTCCACGCCTCCGGTGGGGCCGGCGAACACCACCGCTGGCTGCCGATCGGAGGGGCGGCAAACGGGATTCCGAGGTAGGCCTGGATCGGTGCGGCATCGGTTTCGCCGTCTGGTCCTCTGGTGATCCAACGGCCAGCGATGTCACCAGTGACGGTGGTGGCCTGAGGCGCGGGTTCGGCCGGATCCAGGGTCGAGTCGTTGGTCATAGCGGTTACCTGCCAATTCGGAAATGGCTGATTTGGATGTCGTCAACCCCGTAGTCGGCGAAGTTGTCCGACATGCGGCCGCCGATGTATTCACGCCACGAAAACGGGCGGTAGCGGGTGGTTTCTGCGTGCCGGTCGAGCACCGCAAGCAGCGGAGCAAGTTCGGCGTCGCGCCGCGGGTTAGAAAAGAACGGGATGCTGTAGCGACTCTGTTCGGTCATTGGCACCACCCGATGCACGGCGGCTCGGTAGCGGTCGTTGGTCCACACCTGCATGGTGTCGCCGAGGTTGACCACGATCGACCCGGCAACCGGTGGAACGTCAATCCAACCATGGGTAGCCGATTCGGCCTGAAGCCCACCGGTTTGATCCTGAAGCAGCAACGTCAACACGCCCGGATCGGTGTGGTAGCCGAGCGCCGTTTCGCCCAGCGGCGCCAACTGGCCGCGTTCTGCGGCCGGCACCGGATCACCGACCGGGTAGTGGTTGAGTCGCACGGTTGACGAACGCGGCGAGTTGACGAACCCCAACTCTTGCGGCGTTGACGCGGCAGGCAACCCCAGCGCTTGCCGGACAATCCCCAACGTGTCGGTCGCCAACCCGGCGAACGTGGCAAAGAACTCGCTGAGCGTGCGCTGAAATTCTTCGGCTCCAGCCCACCGGTCCGGGTCGGGCCAACGGTTTCGATCCGGCTGGTCGGGTGCCGCCTGGTCGATCGTCGGATCGATGTAATCAAACACCTCTTTGTGGTCACGGCGGCGTTTGGTGAGTTCACGGTCCCAGTAGCCGAACGGGTTTTCGGCACTACGACGAACCGGGTCTTTGGTCTCGGCTCCCTGCGAGAAGAACGCTTCGGTTACCGTCCACATGCGAGCGATCAGCTCGTCGGCGCCGTGCCCGGTCAACAAGAAGAACCCGTGGTCACGGCAGGCAGCATCGACGGCGTCAAGTTCCAATGTGGTGGGGTTGGCAAGATCCACAGTCGGAACCAGCGTGGCCGCGCTGCGAGCGTTCCCGGTATCGGTCATGGCGTGAGGCTAGACCAAGCACCCCACTAGGGTGAGGGTCGCAAGTGAAGGGAGCGCCGATGACCAAACCGTCGTTTACGGAAGAAAAGGTTTACGACTACGTGATCGTTGGTGGCGGCTCAGCTGGTTGCGCGCTGGCCAACCGGTTGAGCGCGGATCCGTCCAACCAGGTGCTTGTGCTCGAAGCGGGCCGTCCCGATTACCGCTGGGATGTGTACATCCACATGCCAGCCGCGCTCATGTTTGCCATCGGCAACCGGCTGTACGACTGGAAATACGAAACCGAGCCGGAACCAGGGATGAACGGGCGCCGGGTGTACCACGCCCGCGGCAAGGTGCTTGGAGGATCATCGAGCATCAACGGCATGATTTTCCAACGGGGCAACCCGATGGATTTCGACAAATGGGCTGCTGTTCCCGGTATGGAACAGTGGAGCTACGAGCAGTGCCTGCCCTATTTCAAACGCATGGAAACCTGTCTCGGTGCCGGAGCGCAGGCCGATGCCTATCCCGGAGCAGAACTGCGAGGTGTTGAAGGTCCGCTGGTGCTTGAACGGGGTCCGGCGTCGAGCCCGCTGTTCGGGGCCTGGCTGCAAGCCGGTGAGCAGGCCGGTTACGGCCGAACTGACGACGTGAACGGTTTTCGCCAGGAAGGGTTCGCGGCGTTCGACAAGAACGTGCACCGGGCCCGCCGGTTGTCGGCCGCTCGGGCGTATCTGCATCCCGTTCTTGACCGTCCCAATCTGACGTTGCGTACCCGAGCCCAAGCCGACCGGATCCTGTTCGAAGGAAACCGGGCGGTTGGCGTCGAATACCGGCAGGGGCGGTTTGGTCTCGGTACCCGCGGGGCCCGAACTCACCGGGTTGCTGCCCGCGAAATCATTTCCTGCGGTGGCGCGTTCAATTCTCCCCAACTGCTGCAATTGTCGGGGGTTGGCGACCGCCAGCATCTCGAATCGCTGGGGATTGACGTCGTTGCTGACCGACCTGGGGTTGGTGCCAACCTTCAAGATCACCTCGAGGTGTACATCCAATACGCCTGCACCGAACCGGTGTCGCTGCAGCCGCAGTTGGCCTGGTACCGGCGGCCGCTGATTGGTTTGGCCTGGTTGTTTCGGCGGGGCCCGGCCGCGTCGAACCATTTCGAGGCTGGTGCGTTTGTTCGATCCAACGACAACGAGCCGTACCCCAACCTGATGTTCCATTTTCTGCCGATTGCGGTCCGTTACGACGGGTCGGCTCCGGAGGGCGGCCACGGCTACCAAGTCCATGTGGGGCCGATGTATTCCGATGCGCGGGGAAGCGTCCGCATCACGTCCACCGATCCCACGGTCAAACCGGCTGTCACCTTCAACTATCTGACCACCGAACAAGACCGGCGCGAATGGGTTGAGGCGGTGCGGGTAGCCCGAGGCATCTTGAACCAACCCGCGTTTGGTCCGTTCAACGGTGGAGAGCTCTCACCGGGTCCCTCGGTGAGCACCGATCAAGAAATCATTGACTGGGTGGCTCGCGACGCCGAAACCGCGTTGCACCCATCCTGTACCTGCAAGATGGGGCCCGCGTCTGACCCGAACGCGGTGGTTGATCCCGACACCATGCGGGTGCATGGTGTGGAGGGGTTGCGGGTGGTCGATGCGTCGGTGATGCCGGTCGTTTCCAACGGCAACATTTACGCGCCGACGATGATGATCGCGGAGAAGGCCGCGGATCTGATTCTTGGGCATGATCCGCTCCCGGCCGATCACAGTCCGGTGTTTCGCCGGAACTGCTGACCCACAGAATTCAAACTGTGCCACCATGGACAGGTGTCGGACATTGAACGTCGCCTGGCGGAACTTGAGGCCCGAGTGGCCCGTTTGGAAGCAGCAGATCAGCCAGTAGCGGCATCAGTACCCGCTTCACCCCCGGTGGAGATCATGCGGGTCGTGCAGGTATCTCCGCCACCTCCGGTGGGTGCTCCGGTACACCACCGAGAAGTACTGTTTACTGCGGCGCGAAAGCGGATCGGGGTTGAAGAAGCGTTTACCTGGGGTGGGGTGGCGTTGGTCGTGCTCGCCGTGGGGTTCGCCGCGTCGACCGCGATCAGCAAAGGCTGGGTTGGCCCGATCCTGCAACTGATCGGTGCGGTCGCGCTCTCGTTGTTTTTGATCGTCGTAGGTTTGCGGTTTCGAGCGCGTCGTCCCCGGTGGAGCACGGCGCTAGCCAGCGGGGGTGTCGCAGGCCTGTACGCCACGTTCGCGTCATCGCTGTTTTTCCAACAGACCAACGACGTCACCAGTTACGTGATGGTTTCGGTCGTGGCAGTGTTGGCGTTGCTGTTGATGTATCGGGCGCGCCTCGAATGGTTAGCTGTGGTGATCGTGGGCGGGGGAGCGGTCGCCTATCTGGTGGTTGATCATTGGGAACAAAGCGATCTGCGAACCGTGATCGGGCTGGTGGCGCTGGTGGGGTTGGCTCGGGGTGTTGCCGCGATTCGGCGGTGGACGGTCGCTCGGGTCGTTGTTCACGGACTCGGGCTGTTGATCATGGTGATCGCGGCCGGGCAGGCCGATGCCTGGTCGGTTCGGGTCGTGGTGGTGCTCGGTGCGTTGGGAGTGATGGCTTCACTGGTGACCGTGGCCCCTGTCGACCCGCAGCGCTGGGCTGAACGGGTGGAGAACCAACTGTTGGCATTGACCGGCGGGTGGGCGCTGCTGGTGGCGTTCATGACGTCCGCTCCGATCAGTCGTCATGAGGCAGGTTGGATCGCAGCCGGTGTCGCTGCGGGCTGGTTGGGTTGTTCGCTGCTGCTTGGACGGCGCCTTGGCCGGAACCGCTGGGTGTCGATGCTGCTCGGGTCGAGTCTGGCGGCCAGCGTCAGCCTGCTGCTGTTGTTGCTCCATTGGGAGTTGCTGTTTGTCGGTTTGGCCGTTCAGGGCTTGGGGTTGGTGGTCTTGGCCCGCAACTTGGACGGAAACCGGCGGGTGTTCGTTTACGGGTCGTTGCTGCTGGGTGTGGTTTCGTTCCGCCTGCTGTTCGGCGGGATCAACGCATGGTTCGACGAGTTGTCGGTCGGTGACAATGTGGTTCGGGTCGTGATGTTGGTGCTGCTCGGGATCGCGGTTCGTGCACTTCGGCCGGGCCGGGTTCGCAACGGGTTGGCGTTGTCGCTGGTTCCGTTGTTGATGGTGACGGTGGCGGCCTTGTTTGTGCACGGGCCTCAAGGGCAGGCGACCGTTTCGGTGATCTGGGCGGTGATCGGCGCGGCGGCCTTTGTTGTCGGGGCCTCCCGGCGGTTGCCAGAGCTGGGTGGGGTGGGTCTGGCGGCGTTGGCCGTAACGGTTGCCAAGCTGCTGGTCATCGACATGGCCGAAGTCGAGGCTTTGTGGCGAGCATTGCTGTTCTTGCTGGTCGGATTGGGGTTGATCCGCCTCGGGATCATGCTGCCCAAGCTGAAACCGGCGCCAACCGCTGAGTAGTAGCAGGCCGCAACTACAGTCGGAGTTCCTATGGTCGTGCTGGTCGCAGTGTTCTCGTCAGCATCGGTCCTGCTGGTGCTTTCCGGGCTGGTCAAACTCCGCCAGCCGGCATCAGCGGCCGGTGTATTCGCTGAGCTGGGGATCGCCGTGCCGTTGGTTGAAGCCCGGACCGCAGTTCGGCTGCTTGGGTCCGGAGAGGTCGGAATTGGCCTGCTTGGGCTTGTTTCCGGTTGGTCGTGGATCGGGGCGTTGACCGGCGGGTTGTTTCTGTTGTTTGGTGCGGTGACGGCGCGGGCGGTGCGACGGGGGTTGTCGTCGTGTGGTTGTTTCGGCCGAGCTTCGGCTCCGCCGTCATGGTGGCATGTCGGTGGGAACGTGGTGTTGGCGGTTGCGTCGTTCGTGGCGCTAGCCGGCGATTCTCCGGTGGAGGTGATGGACGCTCAGGCCTGGTCAGGGATGGGGTTTGTGGCGCTCACCGGGTTGATGGCCGGGGTCGGTTTCGCGTTGTTTACCGCGGGTCCTACGACTCGGCGCTAAATAGCGGGGTGGTGTTCCGCGCGGTCCGGGCATATTTGACGATGCACCAGAGGGCCCGTACCCCGTCGCGCCAACCGATCTTTTTGCCTTCGGCGTAGGTTCGGCCGCGGTACGAGATCGACACCTCGTAGATCCGGCATTGGGCCGCCGCGACTTTGGCCGTTACCTCCGGTTCGAAACCGAACCGGTCTTCTTCGATGGTGATCGACTGGATGAGTTCCCGTCGAAACATCTTGTAGCAGGTCTCCATGTCGGTCAGGTTCAGGTTGGTCGTCATGTTTGACGCCAACGTCAGGAACCGGTTACCGACCGAATGCCAGAAGTAAAGGACTCGGTGGGCTTCGCCGCCAGCGAACCGACTTCCGTAGACCACATCGGCAACGCCTTCTTCGAGCGGCTTGACCAGTTTGGAAAACTCGGCAGGGTCGTATTCGAGATCGGCGTCCTGCACCACCACATACGGCAAGGTCGCTTCGGCGAAACCTCGACGCAGCGCCGCGCCTTTGCCGGCGTTGTGGGGTTGAAGAAAGACCCGTACTCGTTCGTCGTCGATCGACTCGAGGAGCTCTCGAGTCTGGTCGGTTGAACCATCGTCGACGATGATTACCTCACCAACCGACGGTTGGCCGAGCACCGCCTTGACGCATTCCAAAACCGTGTCCTGCTCGTTGTAACACGGCATGACTGCACTGATGTTTCCGATCCCGCTCGATCCAACCATCCGGTCAGGTTACCGCCGATACGGGCTCGGTACAGAGCACTAGGCTCGGTGTGGTGAGTCAACGGAGCGATTCTGCTGAGGAACCGGTTGTCACCCCTCCGGTGAGCACCGGTCTGGCCGGTCAGGAGCTCGACGAACGACGCCAGTCGCTGGTTGTGGCCTTGCTGGTGGTCGCTTCAGCGGTTTTTGCCACGTGGGGCCGAATCGGACCGTGGGCGGATCGGGTACCGGGCGATGTTGGCGATACTCGATTCAACATGGCGGTGCTTGAGCATCTTCATCTCTGGTCTCGGGGCCGGGTCGGTCTCTTTGACGGCCTGTTTTTCTGGCCGCTTGACGACGTGATCCTCTACAGCGACAACCATCTCGGGTCGGGGTGGGCGTACCTGTTGCCTCGCTGGATGGGGGTAGGGATTTCGAACAGTTTCGCGGTCTGGTATTTCGCCGGGGTTCTGCTGTCGGGCCTCGCGGCCTACGCCGTTGCCCGCCGCTGGTGGTTCACGCCGGCCACGTCGGTGGTCATCGCAGGGGTGTTCCTGCTGGCGTTTCCGGTGACGATGCAGGCCAACCATGCCCAGTTGGTGCATCGCTGGTACATCCCGTGGGCGCTTTTCGAAGCCACCCGGCTTGGTGTGGCGTTGCTCACCGACCGGTCGTTGGTGTTGCGTCGGGGACGCGCCGTCAGCGGTTGGCTGGCGGTGGGGCTTCTCTGTTCGCCTGGGGTGGCGTTGCTGACCGGTTTGTTGGTGTTGGCCACGGTAGCGGCAACGGTGGGGTTGCTTTGGCTCGACAACGACCGGGCCCACACCGCCGAGTTCTTGTCGGGTCGTGACCCGCGGGCGATAGGGACCAGACGGCTCTGGGACCGGTGGCAGGCCAAGGGTCGACCAGGGTGTGCTTGGAAGGGCTCGTTGGCCTGGACCGGGTGGAGTGGTTGGGCTCGGGTTTCTGGTTGGGCGAGCTGGTTAGGTGTGGTGGGTGTCGCGGGTTGGGTCGCGTTGGCCTACCAGTCCCACGCGTCACGTCTTGGCTTGTCACGCACGTCGGCCGACGCGCTCAACTATTCACCGACCCCCAAATCGTTGGTTACCGCCCCAGTTTCGGACTGGTGGCAGTGGATGGGTGACGATCTCGCTCAGATCAACGTGCATGAACACGCGCTGCTGTTCGGCGTGGTGGTGTCGTTCCTGGCGCTCTGGGCGCTTCCCAGCAGTGGGTTCCGCGGACGGCTGGCGCACCTCCACGCGGTGGTGGCAGTAGCGGGTGTGCTGCTCGTGGTGAAGGTGGGCCGCTGGTCGATTTTTGTGCTGATGGCCAAAGTCCTGCCCGGGCTGGATTCGGTTCGGACCCCGGGTCGGATCGCTTTGGTGCTGGCCTTCCCGGTAGCGATCGCCTGCGGGACCGGGTTGCGGCGGATACACATCCGTTTCCCAGCGTGGACCTGGTTGTTGGCGTTGGCCGTGTTGTTTCTTGAGCTCGGAAGTCAGCAGCTTCCGTCGTCACGGTCAGCCGGGTTTGTGACCGACGCCGGAGCGTACGAGGCGGAACTTCGAGTAGCCGTCGACGAGTTGGAGGCGGACGCGTTTTTGTTGCTGGACGTCGATGGTGTGCCGTGGTTCGCGACCGACACCGAAGCCATGCTCGCGGCCTACCAGACCGAAGTCCCGACCGTGAACGGCTACTCGGGTTGGCTTCCGTACGACCCTGGTGCGTTGATGACCTGCGCGGACGCCGAGACATGGCTCAACAACCAACCAGAACTCGCAGGAATCCGGGTCTATGTCGTCGGCGCCGACTGTCCGGTCATCACGCCCGAAAGCTCTTGAAACCTTTGACTTGGCGGAGACGGAGGGATTCGAACCCTCGAACGCCTTGCGACGTTACTTCCTTAGCAGGGAAGCGCCTTCAACCTGGCTCGGCCACGTCTCCGTGTACCCGTGGGGGTACGGAGGCTGAGGTTAGCCGTTGTGGCGGGCTTTGCGTCCTGCCACCGGCTTTGCGTCCTGCCACCGGTGATGACAACCAACGGCCGTTCAGATCGAAAGCCCGGCTACCTGTCCGTTGATCAGCCGGGCCAGTGACAGTGCGGCAAGCGCCGAGGTCTTTGGGTTCTCCGGCAGAGGATGGTTGGCGACTGTCACGTCCAACACCCCGAACGCCCCCCGAGCCGACAGTTCGTGCCGGTTTCTGGTTGACGCCGGGTCGGCGACGAGTCGAATCTGGGTGCGATCCGGGCCGACTCCGGCCAGGGCAGTGGTCATGGCGACGTTGGCGTTCTGCGGAAAGAGTCGAGCGGTGTCGGCGGCCGAACCGCTGAAGAACTCGGTGGCTTCGGTGATCTCGTTGAGATTGCAGAGGTCCACCGCTGGCGTTCCCTGCCACGCTGCGGGGGGTTTGACGATCCGATGGTTCACCTCGTCGAGCCCTAACAGTCGGGCCGCAGCCAGCGCCTCGACCCCGGCCAACGCCCCAGGATGCACATGCACCCGCAACCCGGCGTTGATCGCGGCCTGGCGCAGAACCGTGAGCTGTTCGGGATCGGCGAACGCCGAAACCGAAGACACCGCAACGTCAGCACCCGCGGCTAGCGCCGCTAACCCCCAGGGAACAACTGCGTCTCGCCCCGCGGCCTCAACCACCAAAGCGGGTGCCGTGCCAGCCAGTTCGTCCACCGACGAAAGCCATTGAGCGCCGGCCGGTAGTTCCGCAGCGGACCGTGGACGGCGGGTGGCGACGGCCACCACCTTGATGTCGTCGTGGAGCAGTTCGGCAGCAGCGCGGCTGATCGCCCCCCATCCGACGAAAGCCACTCTCACCGTTGCAGACCGCTTTGCTCGAATGCGTCGCGGATCGTGGCGCGTTCGTCGTCGGTGAGTTCCAACAGCGGTGCCCGCACTCGTCCACCTACCTGACCGAGCAGTTCCTGCCAGTACTTCTGTTGAGCGTGAGGCTTTTCGGCGGGACGGGTGTCGCGCAGCGCCGCGCGTACCGGTTCGAGGCTGGCGCTGATCCGTCGAGCGTCGTCGATTCGGCCCTCGAAAGCAGCCTGGGTGTAATCGAGCATCCGGCGGTCTTTGGCGCTTTGCAGCAGGAACGGCGGCGACGAGCAAAGGTAAAGACGCCAGTCCAACTCGATGATGTTGTCGAGCCATTCCTCTTCGGACGCGGTGCTAACCAGCAGCCGGTCGCTGGCCAGTTCGGTCAGTTCCCGGTAGGCCGGTCGGGGCACGCTGTATTTGATGGCCACCACCGTTTCGAGATCAGCCAGACGGTTGCAGAGCTGCGGTGACATCAAATAGCCGCTGTCGGGATGGCTCCACAGGGCGATGCCAATATCAACCGACTCGGCGATGGTCCGGTAGTAGCCGAGCAGCGTTTCGTCCTGCGCTTTGAAGAACGGCAGTTGTGGCGCGTGGACCACGATCCAGTCGGCGCCAACCGTCTGCGCGTGCCGGGCCAGATCAAGCACCACGTCAAGGTTCGGATCCGAACAGCTCATGATGGTCTGCGCCCGTCCCGCGGTGGCTTCGACCGCGAGTTCGAACGTCCGTTTTCGTTCCGCGACCGACATCGAAAACGCCTCGCCTTGTTTGCCGGCGATAAACAACCCGCGGATTGCCAGATCGTCGACCCAATGGTTGATGTTGTGCCGGAAGCCGTCTTCGTCGATGCGGAGCTGGTCGTCGAACGGGGTGAGCGCCGCGGCCCAAATCCCGGTCATGTGGGCTCGGGCGTGGGCTTTGGCGTCGCTGCGGGTGTAGTCCATGACAGTGTCCTTGGGGCTAGTTGATGGCGATCGAATGGGAAACGTTTTTGACCGTCATGTAGTGGTGGAGACCTTCGGATCCGCCTTCACGTCCGTACCCGCTGGATTTCACCCCGCCGAACGGCGTCTCCGGCAGCGACGCTTCGAGCGTGTTGATGGAAAGGTTCCCGGCTTCCACACCGTCCACCATCTGATCGATTTCGTCGGCCCGGTCCGAGAACCCGTAGGCGGCCAGCCCGAACGGCACGGCGTTAGCGGCCGCGATCGCTTCGGCGATGTCGTCAACCGGGTTAACAATGGCCAAGGGACCGAATGGTTCTTCCTGCATGACTTGGGCTTCGGCGGGCACGTTGGCCAAAACGGTCGGAGCAAAGAAATAGCCGGGGCGGTCCAGAGGTTCGCCGCCGGTGATCAGATCGGCTCCGGCATCGATGGCGTTGGTCACGAGTCGGTGCAGGGTCGGGACCCGGCGTTCGTTAGCCAACGGACCCATGTTGCTGGTCGGGTCAGTGCCGTCACCCACCACGGTCCGGCCAATTTCTGCCGCAAACGTTTCGAGGAACTCGTCGTACACCTGGCGGTGAACGAAGAACCGGGTCGGTGAGGTGCAGACCTGCCCCGCGTTGCGGGTTTTGCGGCGAGCAGAAACCACCGCAGCGGCGGCCACGTCGGTGTGGTTGCTCACGATCACCGGCGCATGCCCGCCGAGTTCCATCAACACCGGTGTCATGTGTTCGGATGCCATCGTGGTCAGATGCCGCCCCACCCAGGTCGAACCGGTGAAGGCCACCAGGCGGGTCGTGGGGCTGGGGATCAGATGCGAAGAGATCTCATCAGGAACGCCAAACACCAGATTGAGCACACCGGCGGGAAGACCGACTTCTTCGAAGGCTCGAGCCAGATGGATCGCACCGGCCGGGGTTTCTTCCGCGGCTTTGAGAATGATCGAACATCCGGCGGCCAATGCCCCCGCTACTTTGCGGGCTGGTTGGCTCAGCGGGAAGTTCCACGGAGAAAACGCGGCGACCGGACCGATGGGTTCGTGGTGCACGATGTAGCGAACCCCGGGCGCGCTGGGGATGACCCGACCGTAGGTTCGTACCGCTTCCCCCGCGTCCCATTCGAAGAATTCGGCGCCCCGGATCACTTCGAGTTTCGCTTCGTGAAGCGGTTTGCCCTGTTCGGCGGTGATGGCATCGGCGATCTCGTCCTGACGAGACCGAAGCACCCCGGCCGCGGCCCGAATGAGATCTGCCCGATCTCGAGGCGCGGTGCGACGCCAGACCGCAAACCCCTTCTGGGCTGCTTCGAGCGCGGCATCGAGTTCTGCCGCTCCAGCTACCGGCAAACGTCCGATCTCTGCTTCGGTGGCCGGGTTGATGACCGGCCGGGTGGTGTCGGTCGTTGACCATTGACCACCGATAAAGAGTCGCAGTTCGGGATAGGGGTGCATGAATGCTCCTAGAAGGCGGTTCGGATTGCCCACAGGTCGGGGAAACTCGGGGTGAACAGGGTGGTGGCGAGGTAGGAGGCACCGTCGGATCCGCCGGTTCCAGGTTTGGTGCCGATGGTTCGCCGGACCATCATCACGTGGCGGTACCGCCACTCTTGGACTCCTTCGTCAAGGTCGGTGAGTGTCTCGCAAAGATCAGCGAAACCTTCGTCGGCGTAGCAGGCAATGATGGCCTGCTGAAGCCCTTCGTGTTCGCGGATCGGTGTCGTCACGTCACGGGTGAGGGCGTCGTCAGGCACCGGGTAGCCGGCTCGGGCCAGCACCCCAACGAACGCATCCCACAGGGTCGGCGCTTCCAGTCGGGTTTGCAGCCGGATCGAGGCATCGCCACCAAACCAATCCACCTGCACCCGATCCTTGACCCCAAGCACAAACTCCAACTCGCGGAACTGCACGGATTGAAACCCGCTGGCGCTTTGCAGAAACGACCGAAACCCGGCGAACTCGGCTGGCGTCATCGTTTCAAGAATGTCGATCTGGCCGACCAGCGTCTTGAGAATCTTGAGTACCCGTTTGAGGTGGTGGCGGCCGCCATTGATCTCGTCACGGTCAAGCAGCGTGACGATGTAGTCGAGTTCGTGGAGGAGCTGTTTGAACCAGAGCTCGTACACCTGATGGACGATGATGAACAGCGTCTCATCGTGTTCGGGTTGGCCACTATCGGGGTCGATCGAGCGGCACTGTTGGAGATCCAGCAGCTCGTTGATCTTCAGATAGTTGCTGTAGGTCAGTGGTTCGGAGTTCATGTCAGGTGTGTTCCATGTGAGGGGGTGTCATGCCAGGGAGAGGGCGTTCGGGTCCATCAACGGATCTTCCGGTGGGAGGGCAGCGATGGCCTCCACGAGCATGTCGAGGTCGGCATCGGGATTGTTGAGGGCGGTGTCGAGCAACTCGTTGAGTTGGGCGGCCCGTGCTTGGGCTTCGGCGTACGGCATCGTTGAGAACATCACCATGTTGTACCGGGGCCTGATTCGCTCAGGGTGTCGTTGTTCGAGTTCGAGGGCCAGGTTTCGTTTGGCCAGATAGTTCGGATCGACCACCCCAGAACGCATTTCGAGGTAGTTGTCGAGCGCCATTTGTGCAATGGCGTCGGTGTTGGGTTTCCGTTCTGCCTCGAATTGGTGCAGCGCCGTTTCGACATCGCCGGGATGGGCTCGAAGCTGCCGATCCAACGCCCGTACCGACTCCATAGCGGCGTTCATTCCTTGCCCGTGGAACGGAACGATGGCGTGCGCGGCGTCGCCGACGAGCACGGCGCGGTCCTTGTGACTCCACCCGTCGGCCCACAGCGTGCCGAGCGCACCGGTGGGGTTGTCGGCGAACTGCTGACCGAGGTCGGGGATCAGCCTGGCCAGGTCGGGGAAGTGATCGCTGAAGTAGTCGCTGACCGTGTCGGGGGTGAGTTCGGCGAAGGTGGTGCGAGGGGCAAACAAGGTGACGGTGAAGTCACCCGCCGGGTTGGCCAAGGCGATCACCATCAGGTCGCCCCGGGGCCAGATGTGCAAGGCGTGGGGGTCGAGTTGGTGGCTCCCATCGGGCCGGGACGGCAGGGTGAGTTCTTTGTAGTCGTGGTCGAGCCATTCGGTTCGATGGCGACACGAACCAGCCTCGGCCAGCGCGGTGCGCACCACAGAACCGGCCCCGTCGGCGCCGACCAACAGATCAAAGTCGCTGGTGCCGCCGTCGGCGAAATGGATACGGCGCCCGTCGAGGTCCACGTCGGCGAGTTGTCGGTTGAACTCGAGTTGCACTCCGTCGGTCTGCTCGGCCAGGTCGAGCAGGATGGCGTTGAGTTCGCTGCGTGAAACGGAGTGAATGACTTCGTGAACGTGGTTTCCGTAGGGCTGCATGACTGGCTCGGATTCGTCGGGCGAGTGGATCATGCGGCCCCGCATCGGGATGGTGATGGCATCGACCTGTTCGAGCGCGCCGACGTCGATCAACGGGACGATCCCTCGGGTCGCGAGTGCCAAGTTGATGGATCGACCCCCCTCAACGCGGGATTGTCGAAGGTCGGCTCGTCGTTCGTAGACGACGGTCTCGTAGCCCTGACGGGCTAGGTAGATCGAAAGTAAAGCGCCGGCTGGACCGGCTCCGATGATGACGGCTCGGCTCATTGGGTGACCTCGTCGAGGATGTCGATGAACTGTTCGATGTCGGCGAACGTGTTGTAGAGAGGAACGGGGGCGGCCCGGATGACATCGGGTTCGCGCCAGTCGCAGTGCACGTTGGCGTTCTGAAGTTCGCGAAATACCCGCCGCCCGTCGCCGGCGGTGACTCGCAGCGCCACTTGGCAGCCGCGATCGGCCGCCGCGGTTGGGGTGATGCTGGTGATCCGCGACCCCAACCGTTGCGCCAGAAGGTGGTCAAGGAAAGCGATCTGTTTTTCGGATTTGGCTCGGAGGGGGACCATGCCGCCGGCGGCTTCGAACAAGTCCAGCGAGGCCCGCAGCACCGCCATGGGCAGCACCGGGGCGTTGGACACCTGCCAGGCTTCGACGGTGGGGATGGGTTCGAAGGTGGTGTCCATCTTGAAGCGGGTCGCGGTGGCGGTGCCCCACCATCCCAAGAACCGGGGAAGGTCTGGGTCGGCGACGTGGCGTTCGTGCACGTAGGCCGCACCGACCGATCCGGGGCCGCTGTTGAGGTACTTGTAGGTGCACCAGGCCGCGAAGTCGACTCCCCATTCGTGGAGTTCCAGCGGGATGTTGCCGACCGCGTGAGCGAGATCGAAACCGACAACCGCCCCCACAGCGTGTCCGGCGTCGGTGATGGCCCGCATCGGTAGGACCTGCCCGGTGAAGTACTGGACGCCGGGCAGGAGCACCATTGCCAGCGAGTCGCCGTGTTCGGCGATGGCGGCCAGAATGTCTTCTTCTCGGAGAGTTTCCTCACCGGGCCGAGGGCCGATGGTGATGAGCGATTGGGCAGGGTCGTAACCGCGCTGGCGGATTTGTGACTCGACTGCGAAATGGTCCGAAGGGAAGGCGTGGTCTTCGATCAGGATCTTGTGACGGTCAGCGCGGGGTTGGTAGAAGCTGACCATGAGCAGGTGAAGGTTGACGGTCAAGGCGTTCATGGCCACGACCTCAACCGGCCGGGCCCCGACCAGCGTCGCCAACTGGTCGGTGAGCAGTTCGTGGTAGTCGCGCCACGCCAAGTTTCCGGTGAAGTGGCCTTCAGCACCGAGCGTGGACCAACGGTCGAGCTCGGTGTTGAGGTAGCTGCGAGCGGTTCGTGGCAACGCCCCTAACGAATTGCCGACCAGATAGATGCCGGTGGGCAGCTCAAATTCTTGCCGGAAACCGGCAAGCGGGTCGTCGGCGTCGAGTTGGTCGGCGCGCAGCACGGTCACAGCCGGCCCTCCCGTCCCGGATGGAGGGTGTCGCAGTTCGGACAGGTGCGAGCCGCGGTGTCGGCGTGAAACGCGGCGAACAACGGTGGGAGGTCTTGGTCGATGGCCTGCACCTGAACTTCGACCCGATGCACGAGGCCAGCACATTCGGGGCAGGCCCATTCGAACGCGTCGAGCTCTCCTTGGTTTCGCTGATACTCAACGACCAAACCAACCGAGTCCGGGTCGGGCCGTTGGGGAGAATGGCGGAGGTTGGGGGGCAGCAGATACACCTCGCCTTCCCGGATCGGCATCTTGTAGGGGGCGGTGCCGTGTTCGGGCCAGATCCACAGGTCCATGTCTCCTCGGAGCTGATAGAAGAATTCTTCTCGAGGGTCGATGTGGAAATCGTTTCGCTGGTTGCCGCCACCGACAATCATCACGATCATGTCGGCCTGTCGCCACACCTGCTTGTTGGACACCGGAGGGGTCAGTTCGTCTCGGTGTGCGTCGATCCAGCCGTGAAGGTCGAACGGTCGGCGGTCGTGGGGGCTGCTCGGGTCGTACTCGGGCATCAGTTCCTCGTCTGAAGTTCGGCGCGGTGCTTGACCGTGTCGGTCAGGGTCCGCAGTTGGGCGGCTAGGTCATCGAGACCCGGGATATCGGCCAGCACCCGATGGGCAAGGTCGCGTGCTTCGTCGATGAGGGTTTGGGTGATCTGGAAGCCTTGTTCGGTAATGGTGACGATGCGTTGCCGCCGGTCGGTTTCGCTGTCGGTGCGAGTAACCAATCCTCGTTGTTCGAGGCGTCGCAGCGCGTGCGTGACGGTGGGTTGGGGACTGAGGGCCGCGTCGGCTACTTCGAGCACCGGGAGGGGACCGAATTCGTGGAGTACGGCCAGCACGCGCCATTCGGATCGGGCGATGCCGTGGTGGGTGAGCACGTCGTAGAACGAGGCCGAGATGGACTGATCGGCCCGGCGCAGAAGGTAGGGAAGGTAGGTGCTGAGAAAGGGTTGATCCGCGGCGGTCACCGCACCAGATTGCATTCATACGAATGGAATGTCAAGGCCGAGTTTGTGTCAGGACGCCAGGGTTGTGGAAGTTGTCGCTACGGCCCAGCGGCTAGGGTTTCGGGCTATGACCGAGCGAAGCAGGCGACTCCTCGTCGGGCTCTTCGGGGTCGTGTTGATCCTGGTGGCGTTCGGCCCCGCGCTGATCGGTGGTGGGAGTCTGGTCAGCCACGATCTGGTGGCCTCCCACGCCCCCTTCGACGCTCACGTTTTGCCGGGTTTTGATCCAGAAAACGGCCCCGGTGACCCGATCAACATTCATGCTCACTGGTCGCTGCTGCGGGACCGTTTGGTGAACGGCGAATTTTCTTGGTGGAACGAGACGTTGGCCGGCGGACAACCGTTCCTAAAAGGTGGGGTGCCGTTCGTCAACGTGCTCTACCTGCTCGTGCCCGCCTGGTATGCCCCCGGTCTGGTGGCGGCGGTTCGCGCTCTGATCGCGTTCTTGTTGACGGTTGGCTTGCTGCGGTCGTGGAACCGCAACCGTTGGGGAGCGGTAGCGGCCGGGTCGGCGTATGCCTTCTCAGGGTTCATGGTGGGCTGGTTGAACTGGCCGCATTCGACGGTGGCGGCGCTGGCCCCCGGGTTGCTGTGGGCGGTTGAGTTGGCGATCCGCGACCCACGCTGGCGCCGCAGTGTTCCGATCGCCGGTGTGGTGGCGTTGATGATCTGGTCAAACTTCCCGCAGGTCACGGCCTACCTCGTGATTGGGGCACTGATGTATGTGCTGGTGCGGCTGGGCAGCGAGCGTCACGACTGGCAGTTCCGGACAGTTCCGGCAAGCGACCGGGTCGAACCCGAATCGAAGCGCTCACTGTTCCGGTTGGGTGGAGTTGGTATTGCCGCGGGTGCGCTGGGGTTTGGGTTGGCAGCCCCGCACCTGATCGGGTTTGGCGAGTACTACTCCTGGGCCGATACCAGTCAGCGGACCTGGTCGCCGGATTCGTCGGCCGGTCCCGAGTACCTGTTGACCGCGTTTGGTTCCGGATTTTGGGGATCCGACGGGAACGCCCCGGCCTGGTTCGGCGCGGGAAACTGGAGCGAATTCAACATCGTTACCGGTGCCGCCGCGCTGCTGTTGGCGCTGTTGGGGATGGCGGCTGGATGGTCGAGCGATGACCGACGGGTTCGAGCCGCGGTCCGAGGGGTCGCGGCGTTCCTTGGCTTCGGTTTGCTGGTGGCCTACATCGGTGGCCCGGTCGGCGTGGCGTTGGGATCGCTGCTGCCGGGTGCCGCCGGGCTTATGACTCGTTCCAAGGTGCTGATTTCGTTGGCGGTGGCGTTGCTGGCCGGGTTCGGGGTTGATCAGCTCACCGGCCAAGACCGCGACACCGGCGACAGCCTGACCCGCAGCGGTTCGCTGCGACGGCCGGTGCGGGTCGCGGCCACGATCGCGGTGGTGTCGGTGCTGGCGCTGCTTCCTTCGCTTCGGCACTGGTATCACGAAGCGTCGGCTCGCGGTTTGCTGGCAGAAAGCGGGCAAGCGTTGCTGGTGCCAGCGGTGGCCGCGGGGGTGGTGCTGGCGGTGGTGGTGGCCCGGTTGCGCCGATGGTTGTCTCCGATGGGAGCGGGGCTGGTGCTGGTTTCGGTGATTGCGGCTGAACTGCTGGTGTTGTTGATGGCGGTTCCGACCACGGTCGACCCGGACGAACGGCTGCGAGCCACTCCCGCCCATGAGGTCGTTGTCGCCGAGCTGCCCGATGGGTTGCGGCTCGGTGGCGAAGGGTATGTGTTCTTCCCGAACACCACCGCGAGTTTCGGTATCGATGACATTCGTGGTCAGATGCTGAAATCCGACGGGTATCAGGCGCTGCTGCGCCAAGCCGGTGACTATGTACTTGACCCTCGTGGTGGCGGCACACCGACCTATCCGGCGATCCCGATCAACACACCAGCCGAGCTTCCGATCTGGGATGCGATGGGGGTGGGGATCTGGGCGCAGTATCCGATCAGCACGCCGCCCGGGGAGCGCATCGACCCGGGAGATCCGCAGTTGTTCGTTGATGCGGCTGACCCGCAGCAGTTCACCACGGTGGTGCCCGCCGGCGGAGTGAGAGCGGTGCTGTTCGATGTTGATTTCCGGGCGCCGACCGCGGTGTTGGTCGAGGTGCGGGTTGATGGTGAAACGGTGACCGATAAGCGGACCCGGACCCGGCTCGGACCTTTTGAGATGCCGGTCGCGGTGATGGGCGAGCAGTGGCCGGTCGGGTCCGAAGTGACAGTCAGCGTGGTGGCCGAGACCCCTGGCGCCATGCTGGTTGCCCGGGGTGCTGACGATTCGCTCAACGTTGGGTTTGTCACTGGCGGTGATGATCTGCGGCTGCTTCGAACCGGTGACGTGATCTTGACCGAGCGCACCTCGGCTACTCCGGTTCGTGTGTTTACCGCGGCGACGGTAGAACCCGACGCTGATCAGGCTGCGGCTTGGGTGATGGAACGCACTGGGCCGGTTGCGGTGACCCAGACCGCAACTGACTTGCCGACCCAACCGGTAGCCGACGCCGAGTTTGTGGTGAACGCTTCGTCGTTTGCCGGTGATCAGGTGTCGGCTTCGGTGTCGTCAACCGTGCCCGCGTTGGTCGTGTTTTCGGTGGTGGAGTATCCCGGGTGGCAGGCCACCGTCGACGGGGTTCCAGCGGAGATCGTGCGCAGCGACGCCGCGTTCATGGGGGTTGAGATCCCGGCCGGTGACCACACGGTGGAGTTGACGTTTCACCCTCGGCACCTCAGAACGGGTCTGGTGCTCGCGGGTGGATCGCTGCTGATGATGGCGTTTCTCTGGTGGGGGGCGAGGTTCTGGGCGACAATAACTCGACGATGGGAGACGTGATGCGACGAGTAGTGGTGTGGGGAACAGGCAACGTGGGCCGGCCAGCGATCCGGGCGGTCGCCGCCCATCAGGATCTGGAGTTGGTTGGCGTGATCGTTGCTAACCCGGACAAGGTCGGGGTGGACGCAGGGTTGCTGGCTGGCATCGATCCGGTTGGCGTGGCCGCCAGCGACGATGTGGCGCTCGCGGAAAGTGCCGACGTTGACGCCGTGGTGTACAGCGTCAATTCTGACTTTCGGCCGGTCGAATCGCAGGCCGAGGTCGAACACATCCTGCGGTCGGGAACCAACGTGGTCACGCCGTCGTTCTACCCGCTTTACCACCCACCGTCGGCGCCATCGAACCTGATGGACCCGCTTACCCAAGCCTGTCGTGAGGGTGGTACTTCACTGTTCGCGTCGGGGATTGACCCAGGGTGGATCTGCGACATCCTCCCGCTGTTTTTGGCCGGAGTTAGTGCCGACATCACCGAGATCCGAAGCCGTGAGATCTTCAACTATGCGCTCTATGACCAGCCCGACGCGGTCCGGAACCTGATCGGGTTTGGCGGCCCAATGGAAGCCACCCCACCGATGCTGTACGACTTCGCGCTGGAAATGGTGTGGGGTCCGGTGGTGAGGGTGGTGGCTGACGGTCTCGGTGTGACGGTGGACGAACTCCGGACCGTGGTCGAGAAACGCCCGCTGGACCGGACGGTGACGGTTGCTGGGATGGGTGACTTTGAGCAGGGCACGCTGGGGGCGTTTCGTTTCGAAGTCCAGGGAATCGTTGCCGGGGAACCGTTGATTGTCATGGAGCACATCACCCGGATCGACGATGACTGTGCCCCCGAGTGGCCGCTTCCTCACACCGGGCAAGGACTCCACGCAGTCACGATCACCGGCCGCCCCAATTTGACCGTTGAGGTGCACGGCACCGAACTGGGCGAACCGGGTGCGGCTGGCGGAGGGAACGCCACCGCGGCCAACCGGATTGTCAACGCCATTCCGTCGGTGTGTGACGCCGCCGCTGGGGTCGTGCATCCGCTCGATGTGTTGCCTGCGGTGGCCGGAACGGTAAGGAATCCTTGCGCTCGGTCAGACTAGATGCGAGCCTTGAGGGCTGAAGGGGGAAGTGTCGATGGTGGTTCAGCAGTGCCCACAGTGTTCGAAAACGGCTGAACACGGGGAAAACTTCTGTGCGGCCTGCGGATCGCCGCTCGCTGGTCCAGTCGCTGCGACACCGACCGCAACACCGGTTGAGACTCCGACCCGTTCGACAAATGGCATGGCCATTGCTTCGCTGGTGTTGGCCATCTCCTGCTGCGCGCCGCTGGCGGTCATCTTTGGCCATATCGCGAAGCGCCAGATTCGAGAACGAGGCGAAGATGGTGGCGGCCTCGCCACTGCAGGTTTGGTTATTGGTTACATCGGCCTGGCGATGCTGGCGCTGTATGTCCTTGGCATCACGGCTGTGGTGCTGCTGTCCGATGGATAGAGGTTGATGAGCATTTCGTTCGTGCAGGTTTAGAAAACAGAGCCTCGTTGGCTCAAGAACACCGAAAGGAAACAAAATGCATTGCACCAACTGTGGAGATGAGATCGGCGACGCCAAGTTCTGCGCGTCGTGCGGCACCGCTCAAGACGCAACCAGCCAACCGGCCCCTCCGCCTCCGGGAGCGGTTCCGGCGCCTGCGGGTGGAGAGGTCTCAGGTAAGCGGGTCACTGCCGGTGTGCTTGGGATCGTGCTCGGAGGGCTTGGAGTTCACAAGTTCTATCTCGGGTACACCACGGCCGGGATTCTCACCATTCTCATCACCATCGTTACCTGCGGTATCGCGGGTCCGATCATCGGCCTGATTGAGGGGATCTTGTATCTCACCAAGAGCGATCAGGAATTCGACGCCACCTATGTTCACGGCGAAAAGGCGTGGTTCTGATTGAAGCTGCGCTGGGGTTACCGGCTGCGCTGACGCTGGCCCCGGACCTTGACCAGACCGGGAACTTCTGCGTGTTCGCGATGGTTACCGGAAAGCCATGCCCTGCGTGTGGGGGCACCAGGGTGATGCTTGATCTCCTACGGCTCGACCCGATGGCCGCGCTGGAACACAACCTGCTGATCACGCTGGGGTTGGTGGCGGTTGCCCTAACCCTGTTGCTTCGGTGGCGTCGGGTTGTGGCGACCTTTGGTGCCCCAGACCGGATCGATCGAGCGTTGACCGCAGTCTCGGCCCCGTTAGCCCGCCGACCCGTTTTGGTTTCCGGCGTGTTCGCGCTGGCCTGGGCCTGGAACCTCGCCCGCTGGTGAGCTGAAGCCCTGCGAGCAAGGTTTTCGGCGGCTTCTACTTGGTGGCTTCGATCGTTGAAACGGTCCTGACCATGGTTTGTCGTTGGCTGGCTACTCGCTGAACTAACGGGCCTGGCACTCCTCGCCGTGGCCTCTGCAGTTATTGCAGTTATTGCCGGGCCGGGGGTCTACTGGCCGGACCCCGGTCTGACCATCGGGCTCGCTGCTAGCGAGATTCCGGTCTTGTTGTGGCTGAGACGAGTTCCAATTGCGTCAAGTGCTGCCGAAGGTGAGGGAGGGTGAGCTTCATGCCCCGACCTCTTAAGAAGTCGCCGTTGGTCTTGGAGCTGCTCGGGCCTGCGCCGGGCACAGTCACGCCCACCGTGTCGCCAAACAGGTCCCAAAACCAGCAAGTCCCCCGCGGTTGCAGGGGACTTGTCCAGCGCGCCCGGAGAGATTCGAACTCCCGACCTTCTGATCCGTAGTCAGATGCTCTATCCAGCTGAGCTACGGGCGCACACCCATGAAGGGCAGATCGACAGTGTAGAGGGCGGCCGGGTTCGCGCCACCTCGTGAAGTGGATCACCGCTTGACGGTTCGGTTCCCCACGTATCGAGCTGGAGTCGTATCCGGTGGCTTCAACCCCGGGTGCGGCTAGCGCTCAGCCTCGTTCTGAGGCAGGGTAAGGCCATGAGCGAAGATCCGACGGTTCTCAATGTCCTCAACCCTGAGGATGAATACCCCCACCAGCCTGACGCGGCCTCCAACTACAACGAATCGATGTATCTCAACGGGTTCGACGCGGCCCAGGGGCTAGGGGCCTGGTTCCGGTTGGGGAACCGAGTCAACGAGGGTTACGCCGAGATGTCGGTGTGCATCTATCTGCCGGACGGCCGGGTTGGGTTCATGTTCGGCCGACCTCAGATCGTGGACAACACCGAGATGAACGCCGGGGGTTTGGAAATAGCGGTCGTGGAACCGTTCAAGCATCTGACCATCAACTACGACGGACCGGTCGTCTTGCTCGATGAACCAGCCCAGATGACCAACCCTCGCGAAGCGTTCACCACCAACCCGCAGGTGAACTGCCGGGTGCGCCTCGACGTCCACGGGGTTTCACCGATGTACGGCGGCCGTCCGGTCAACGCCGACGGGTCCGACATTGAAACCGACCCGCTTAACTCGTTCGCCAAAGCCCACTACGAGCAGCACACCCGGGTAACCGGCACCCTCGAAGTTGGCGATGAGGCATGGGAGATGAACGGACTCGGCCTTCGGGACAAGTCGTGGGGTCCTCGCTATTGGCAGGCGCTCTCCTGGTACCGCTGGTGCCCGATGATCTTTGATGAAGGTTTCGCCTTGATGGTGTCGATCATTGGTCGCCCTGGGCGCGAACCTCGTCGCAGCGGCATGGTGCTCGAAGGCGATCAGTACCACCTGTTGACCGACTGCCGGATCGAATCGGACTACGACGAACTCCACCACCAGACCGCCGTTCGCATCTGGGCCAAAAGCGAAACCGGTGCCGAGTATTCGATCACGGGAGACATCAACGCCCTGATCCCGCTGCGAAACCGTCGCCGCGACCAAGACGGAAACCAACTGGTCACCCGTATCACTGAAGCGATGACGACGTTCCACTGCGAACACCACGGCACCATCAAAACCGGGATGGGCATGACCGAGTATCTCGATCAGATCATCGACGGTTTACCGGTTGGTCCCGACTACTCCAGTG
>JAFMKU010000053.1 GCA_017852795.1 Candidatus Neomicrothrix sp. | reverse complement strand
ACCGTTCCGTTCCGCCGATGCCACCGCGGCCATGTTGACCACCCGCCGGTCACCACCGCAGCCCCGCTCAACCTGCACGATCAGATCAATTGCCTCCGCGATCTGGCGGCGTACCGAATCGAGCGGCACCCCGTCGCCACCCACCACCGCCAGGCTTTCCAACCGGTGAAGTGCGCCTCTCGGCGAGTTCGCGTGCACCGTCGACAGGCAGCCCCGATGCCCGGTGTTGAGGGCCTGCATCAAGTCGAACGCTTCGCCACCGCGAACCTCACCGATGATGAGACGGTCGGGGCGCATTCGCAGCGCGTTGCGAACCAGATCCCGCATCGTCACCAGACCCACCCCTTCAGCCGACGCTGTTCTGGTCTCCATTCGCACCACGTGAGGATGCGGAAGCCGCAACTCGGCTGCGTCCTCCACGGTCACCACGCGCTCGCTGGGAGCAACCAGCGCGGCCATGGCGTTGAGCAGCGTGGTCTTGCCGCTGCCCGTACCCCCGCTGACGATGATGTTTTCGCGGCGACGCACTGCGGCCGCCAGTTCCGTGGCCCCCTCGTCGGGAAGAAACGCCCCAAGGTCCACGTCGGCGAGCACAAACCGTCGAATGGTGACATACGGGCCGTCGAGCGCGATCGGCGGCACCACGACGTGCACGCGGCTTCCGTCGGCTAGTCGCCCATCCACGTAGGGACTGGATTGATCAACCCGCCGACCGATCGGAGCCAGCAAGCGTTCGATCAGATGGTCGATCGCTGACCGGTCCAGCGCCAGTTCCGACCGCGACAGTTGGCCGTAGCGTTCCACCCACACCGGTCCCGGCCCGTTGACCATCACCTCGCTGACCCGCGGATCCGCCAGCAACTCGTCGAGAGCGCCGAGCCCTTCCCTTCGGCTCTGTAGCCGGCGAAGCACATCGGCCCGATCGGCCCGCGACAGCAACGGGGGAAACCCGCTCAGTACCTCGGCTGGGTCGTCGTCAGGATGGTTGAGAAGGTGACGCTGAACCCCTTCGACGAGTTCGGTTACCACCACGCTCATTGATCCCACTCCAACCCTCGCAACGCTCGGGGGAAGCGGTGGGCGAGGAGACCGGCATCGATCGTTCGGGCCACGGCCGGATCGATGGCCAGCCGACGCCAGATCGCTACACCGAGCACCGCGCTGGCATCGCTGGCCATCAGCGCTCGACCTGGTTCTTCGACCAGGACCACCCGAGTCGTCGACTCAAGCACACCGGCCCGTCGAAGCGCCAGATAGCAGAGTCGCATCACCACCACTTCGCTGGCTCGCCCGGCTGCCCAACCAACCCCAGACGCCAATCCGGCATCGACAACCACGGAGCGATGTCCAGTAGCGAGAACCCCCGCCAACACGTCGAGGCGAGTTCGGCACTGCTGCGTGCCGCGAGGCAACAACCGAAGGCCGGGAACCACCGGCACTTCTAACGCGGCCAAACCATCAACCGGGGCGTCCTCACCTACTGCCAGCCAATCTCCTACCCCCAACGCCTCGCCGTCGGGCAAACCAAGCAACGCCACTTGGTCGCCTGCGAGATCAACGAGGAGCGTCTCATGCCCGGCAGCGGCCCGACGTAACGCCAGCGCCGCCGCAACCACCGACGTCCCCACCCCACCTTTGGGTGAACGACACACTGCAAACACAACCTTCTCCCGGATCAAGTGCTCGACGGGGAAGCCGTGCTCTGACCCTAGGCATCGTGAGGTCCGTTGCCAACGTCGATCGCCGGTTCGCCGTCCCCTGTCGTATCGTCCGACCTACGATGCAGGTATGACGCAGGCCGCCTTCTTCGATCTGGACAAGACCGTGATCGCTAAGGCCGCCATGCTCGCTTTCGGTCCCCGCCTCCGAAGCGAAGGGTTGTTGAGCCGCTGGCTGGTTGCCCGAGCGCTGTGGGGACAGATTGTTTTTCGGTATCTCGGAGCCGACGAGTCGCGCATGGAAAAGATGCGAAAGGCGGGGCTCAAGGTTGCTGCCGGATGGGAACGGGACCGGATCGCCGAACTGGTGGCCAGTGCCATCACCGACGTCATCGACCCGATCGTCTACCGCGAAGCGCTCGACCTGATCGAGTTTCATCAGTTGGCGGGCCGAAGGGTGTATCTCGTTTCGGCCTCACCTGAGGAAATCGTTCGACCACTCGCCAACTATCTCGGTGTGCAAGGGGCGATTGCTAGCCGGGCTCGAGTAGATGACTCCGGTCGCTACACCGGAGAGATCGAGTTTTTCGCAGCCGGCGCCAACAAGGTGGCCGCCATCGAAGCGGAAGCCGAACTCCACCAACTCGACCTTGATTCTTCCTACGCCTATTCGGATTCGATCACTGACCTTCCGTTGCTGGAACGAGTCGGTCACCCCACCGCGGTCAACCCCGACAAGGCACTGCTCAAGGTTGCGGTTGAACGAGACTGGGAGATTCAAGTTTTTGAACACCCGGAACCGCTCAGCGATCGACGGTCGTTGCGGCCTTCAACCCCGGCCGCGTTGGGTCTCGTTGCGTCGGTGGCGGGGGTTGGAGCTGCGCTCTGGTGGCGTAGCCGCCGCCTGCTCCGCAAAACTCCGAAGGGCCGTTGGCGGTCCCCGCTCACCCGCTAAGAAAACCGCGGCGCGAAGCCGGGTCGGCTTAGGCGTTGTCGTTAGCGTCGCGAACTCGTTTGATCGCCACCACGAGTAGGCCAACAACCAGCAACACGATGATCACACGCTTCTTCGACATGGTTGACAAGATAGCGATCGTTCGGCCCAGATCTACCTCACCATGGTCCGCGGCAAGTACCCCATCGGTAAAACAAATGGTTTATTTTTGCCGACTGATGTTCCCGTCGTTGGGTGCCTACGATCGTTAGGTGGTGTCCTCTCGATCGGCTCGCTACTCGGCTCTCAGTTCTGCCCTCAAGAAAGAATGGGCCGGACGCATCGCTGGGCGCCGAATCATCGACCGTTGCGAATCGACGATTGACCACGCCCTTGAGGAATTGAGCCTCAACCCAATTCAGGAACTGACGCTCTCAGATCTCGCCGATGGACAGAAATCTTCCGTCTCCACGATCTATCGATATTTCAACGGTATTGACGAAGTTGAGTGGGTTGCTCGGGTAATCGACATGGAGGCTGTGGCTCGAGCGGACGTGGTCCTCCTTTCGGAGTACCTTGCGGCAGTTTCGTCGAGAGAAGAAACCGCCGCTGCGTTAACCGAGTGGTCTCGCAACGGCGACCACCCAAGAGCGCTTCGGGCCCGCCTCAATCTGTACCGTTCGTTGGCCTACGTGACGACACGGGCGAGAGACACCGAAATTCTCGCCGAGACCTTTCGACGGTGCGTCTCCGATTTGGCTGTGATTCATCGCAAATTGCATGCCCAGAGCCTCATCTCGGATGCGGTTGATCCACACTCGGTTGCGGCATTTATGTTCACCCGATTTGGAAGCCGCGTCCTTTCTGACCTCGTTCCTCAATTGGTCGCCGACGGAGCTTGGACCGAACTCCTCGGTCAATTTCATAGCAACTGGTGCCTCCACGAGGAGCCGACGTTGCTCTTCGACGCTACGTATGCTCCTCCGGCAGAACAAGGGGATTTCTCCAGAATCGAATTCGACATTGATCGGTCGGTGGCGTACGTCCTACCCACCGCCCTTCCAGAGGCCGGACCCGAAGCAGCAACCATCTGCGCTGGCGCAGTTCGTCTCGTGTTGCAGTCGCCAACCTCCACCTTCACGGTTCAAGAGCTGATGGACTCGATGAAGATCTCGACGAACAGCATCTACTCCGCCTTCGAAGATCTCGAAACCTTGACACGCCTAGCTCTCGTTTCTGCCTGCTACGGAATTCTCGACGCTCAGATTACGAAACTGTCCCGCGTCAGCGCTCTCACCGACCAGAGTGAAATCGAGGCTTTCGTCGGAGATTGGATTAGGGACTATCTGTGCTCGCCTCTCAGGCAAGAGCGACAAGTGGTACTCGTGGCGCTCGCCTCGATCATCCAAGAAACAAATCTCGATTTTCAATCAGTTTTGTTGATCTGACTGACCGTCTGCGGTCGGTCTTCTTCAATCTTCAAGCGTCGTCGTACTTGAGCAATTCATTTGACCCCCAAGTGCTGGCAACGTTCTTGCTTGGGAATTTCTCTGTGGAGTCGATCATCACGATTTCACCCACTCTTGCTCCCAGCCCGTGCTGGGAGCAGATGATCAGCCTTAGCTTTGGCGAGCTGATCCTGCGACAAGACTCCTCACGGCGTTCTCAGCAGGTGCCCCACGCCGACGGCGACGCCGCATCTCGTTAGCCGAGCCGCGAGCCGTATCCGAGAAACGTTCGGGCCAGATTTACCTCGTCGTGGTTCGTCATCGACGGGTTTACCGGTAGCGTCAGCCACGGAGGTGTCTGAGCGCCTGGTGGGCTCCCCCGCCTTCAAAGCGGGTGGGAGGGGTGATCCCTCTCCGGCGGGTTCGATTCCCGTCCACCTCCGCCAGCAGCAACCAGCGTCACCTTCGGGTGACTGCTCGTTGTGGGCCTCGTCGGGCGGAACTAGACGCTCAGCAAGTCTCGGGCGCCGGTGTCCGACGACGGGTGCCGCAACTTGGACATGGCCCGAGCCTCGATCTGACGGATCCGTTCCCGGGTCAGGTTGAAGTGTTCGCCAACTTCTTCAAGGGTGCGGGGTTCACCACGGTCTAGACCGAAGCGGAGCTTGAGAATTTCTCGTTCCCGTTCGTCGAGCGGGCCCAGTAGTCGAGAAATCTCATCGGGGAGCAACGCAGTGGCGGCCACTTCGAATGGCGAGTCGGCACCGCGATCCTCAACCACGTCGCCAAGTTCCGCGTCGCCGTCTTCGCGCAACGGTTCGGACAACGACAGCGGCTCGGCGGCAAACCGAAGAGCTTCAGTGACCTTGTCCTCTGGCATCTCAACTTCCAAGGCGAGCTCGCTGAGCGTGGCCGGCCGACCATATTTGAGTTCGAGCCGGGCCCGCGCCTTTTGGAGTCGAGCCAGCGTGTCACCGGCGTGCACTGGGAGCCGGATTGTGCGGCCCGTGTTGGCGATACCACGGGTTATGGCCTGCCGGATCCACCAGGTGGCGTACGTCGAGAACTTGAAGCCTTTCCGCCAGTCGAACTTCTCGACGGCGTGCATCAACCCCAGGTTGCCTTCCTGGATCAGGTCGAGCAGCGGCAGGCCCGACGCCTGGTACTTCTTGGCGATCGACACAACCAAACGAAGGTTGGACTGCACGAACGTGCGCTCGGCGTCTTCGCCTTTGCGCATGGCGTTGCGCAGTTCTCGACGACGGGCCGGGGTGAGCGAGCCTTCGGCGGCTTCGTACTCGGCCCGGGCCTCGGCCCCAAGCTCAATGGCCTGCGCGAGGGTGACCTCGTCATCTTTGGTGAGCAGCGGGTATTGGCCAATGTCGGTCAGGTAGAGCCGGACCAGGTCTTCTTCGTCTCGTTCGACTCGTTCCTTTGCCACCAAGCCCCTCCTCGCTACGTACGCCGAATGGTAGCGACCGCGCGGGCGCGCGCAACCGTCAGGCCCCAGACAAACATTTCTGACCGGTGGTTGAATCGTGATGAGTCACCGGAACTAACCGCGATAGCGGTTGACGATCGGCATTCGTCGATCACGGCCAAAGGCCTTACCAGTCAGGCGCGGCCCCACCGGTGTTTGCCGCCGTTTGAATTCGGCCACGTCGACAAGGTGGCAGATTCGCTGCACCGTCTCGACGTCAGCGTCGACCTCCCCCGAAGCCACGATCTGGGTCACCGTCATGTCTCGTTCAACGTAAGCCTGCAGGATTGGGTCGAGGATCTCGTAGGCCGGCAACGATTGGTCGTCACGTTGATCAGGGCGAAGCTCAGCCGACGGCGGTTTGGTCAAGATCGTCGACGGGATCACCTCCACCGCGTCTCGAGCGTTTCGCCAAGCGCAGAGTTCGTAGACCACCAACTTCCAGAGGTCCCGGATGACCGCGTACGCCCCGGCGGTATCTCCGTACAGCGTTGAGTACCCGACTGCGGCTTCGCTCTTGTTGCCGGTGGTAAGCACCAACCAGCCGTGTTCGTTCGCGGTCGCCATCAGAATGGTCCCGCGAATGCGAGATTGCAGGTTCTGATCGGTTAGGTCACCCGGGTCGACCCGCCCGTCGCTCAACGTTGGACCGACGACGCCTACCAAGGCGGCGTGAGCCGGTTCGATCTCGACGGTGCGAGTGGCAATACCGAGGTTGGCGGCCAGTGCCCGCGCGTCGCTTACTGAATGGTCGCTGGAGTACCGAGACGGCATCAACACCCCGACCACGTTCTCCGCACCCAGTGCATCGGCCGCAATCGCGGCGACCAGCGCACTGTCCACCCCTCCGGACAGCCCAAGACACACCTTCGTGAAACCCGACTTGCGGACATAATCCCGAGTCGCAGTAACCAACGCCAACCAGATCTCCTCCAACCGCCCGAGCCGGTCAACCAACGGCGGTTCGATCCGTTCGTCGTGACCGACACCAACCCCGGTGACCGGAACTAGCGGGAAACGTTCGTTGACCTCCGGGCCAGCCGGGATCTCCAAATCGAACACGGTCAGGTCTTCCACGAACGAGCAGCAGCGGGCCACCAATTCGGGACCTTCTGCGGTGGGTGTCACTACGAACGATCCACCATCGAACACCAACTCGTCCTGCCCGCCAACCAGATTGGCGTACACCACCGGAACTCCAGTCTCGTTCACCCGTCGGGCAATGATCGATTCTCGAAGTTCTTGTTTGCCGATCCGAAACGGTGACCCGTTGACGTTGAGTATGAGCCGGGCTCCGCCCTGACCCAACTGGCAGACCGGACCATCATCAACCCAGGAGTCCTCACAGATCGTCACCCCCACCGGGATGCCCGCGATCTCGAACAGGTTCAGCGGGTCTTGCCCGGCGCGAAAGTGCCGCAGCTCATCAAAGACCTCATAGTTGGGAAGGTGACGCTTGTGATAGGTCCCTTTGACCTCACCATCGGCGCACAACGCCAACGTGTTCCATGCCGTGTCCTGCCCGTCACAGAAACCAATCACCGCCGCCACCGTGGAGGTCGCGGCGGCAAACCGGTCCAGTTGCACCCGGACATCGGCGAGGAAACCCGGCTTGAACAGCAGATCCTCTACCGGATAGCCCGGGATCATCATCTCCGGGAACACCACCAGATCGGCCCCCCGGCGTTCGGCATCGCCAAGCGCGTCGATGGCTTTGTCGACGTTGCCATGCAGATCGCCAACCGTGGGGTTCATCTGAGCAAGTGCGATTCGCAGCGAGTCGACCACGGCAGAATCCTACGGCTCGACACCGGTGAAGCCATCCGGGCTACTCGACCTGCTCCCCCGACGCGAAAAAGCGACGCCGAATGGCGCCGCTTTCGCGCGGTCGTTCTCGGGGGGAAGACGACCGTGCCCCTCGCACAGAAGAGGGGCCTGATCGGTGATCAACCGCTCCGATCAGCCTGCGAGGGCTGAACAGATAGTGTTGGTCAACAACGTGGAAACCACGTACGGGTCAGCGTTGGCGTTGGGGCGACGATCCTCGATGTAGCCCTTCTGCTCCTGAGCGACCTGCCACGGGATACGAATCGACGCTCCACGGTCAGAGACGCCGTAGCTGAACTGGTCGTAACGCTGGGTTTCGTGCTCGCCGGTGAGGCGATCTTCGATACCGACGCCGTAACCGGCGAGGTGCGCTTCCGGAATCCCGGGCTGACCCATCGCCTCACAGGCGGCAACCACGGCGTCGTAGTTCTCGCGCATGGCCTTGGTGGAGAAGTTGGTGTGCATACCGGCACCGTTCCAGTCGCCCTTCATCGGCTTGGCCTCGATCGAGACTTCGACACCGTGTTCTTCGGCGAGACGGAACAGCAGGTAACGGGCGACCCACAGGTGGTCGGCCACCTCGACGGTGTCCGCCGGGCCAATCTGGAACTCCCACTGGCCGGGCATAACTTCAGCGTTGGTGCCGGAGATCTTCAACCCGGCGGCCATGCAGGCCGAGGTATGGGCCTCGATCAGGGTGCGGCCATGGATCTTCACGGCGCCGACACCGCAGTAGTAGGGGCCCTGCGGGGCGGGGAAGCCACCGGCCGGGAAGCCTGCGGGCCAACCAGTGATCGGATCGAGGAGGGTGTATTCCTGCTCCAGACCAAACCACGGTTCCTGATCGCCGTACTTTTCCATGGCGGCCACCGCCGCGGCGCGGGTGTTGGACGGATGAGGCGAAAGGTCGCCGGTCAACAAGGTGTCGCACAAGACGATGATGTCGTTGCCGCCACGGATCGGATCTGGGGTCTCAAAGACCGGACGCAGCACGACGTCAGAGTTGTCGCCGGTGGCCTGACCGGTGCTGGAGCCATCGAAGCCCCACAGTCCGGGGACCTCGCCGTCGGCCAGGATCTTGGTCTTGGAACGAATCTCACGAGTTGGCTCGCTGCCATCGATCCAAAGGTATTCAGCCCGGTAGGCCATAGTCAGTTCCTCTTGGTAGTTGCGGATGCAGACCGTGCCGGCCTGCTTGGTCGCCCCTTCTGGACGACGGTGCGGTGGTTTACCGCGGTATCAGTATCACTGATCGTGGTTTCAATGCCATTGCTTGATTGTGAACGGAGTATGAACGCCACACCGTTGCGCTGGTCGGTTCGGTTTGGACCCGGCAACCTTGAGAGGCAAAGTCGTCGAACTGAGAAACGCAAGGAACGGCAATGACTCCAGATCAGGAATACGTGCTTCGAACGGTAGAAGAGCGAGGAGTGCGACTTATTCGCCTCTGGTTCACCGACGTACTCGGGCAGCTCAAATCGGTTGCTATCTCCCCCGCCGAACTCGACACGGTGTTCGAAGAGGGTGTGCAGTTCGACGGCACGGCTATCGACGGGTTTAGTCGGGTCCACGAAGCGGACGTGCTAGCCCGACCCGATGCCACCACCTTCGAGTTGTTGCCGTGGGCCAAAGCCGACGAACCCTCGGGACGGATGTTCTGCAACATCGCCACCCTTGACGGCCACCCCTTCGATGGTGATCCGCGACAGATCTTGCAGCGGAACCTTCGCTCCGCCCGGGAACGGGGTTTCACCCTTTACGCCGCACCGGAAGTGGAGTTTTTCTATTTCGATTCAAGCAGCGCCTCCGAAGGCCGGCCGGTGCCGCTCGACAACGCGTCGTATTTCGATCTGACTACCGCCGACATTTCCAGCGATCTCCGCAAGACCACGATCCACACGCTGGAGGCGATGGGCATCCCAGTTGAGTATTCGTTCCACGAAGACAGCCCCAGCCAGCACGAGATCGACTTGCGATACACCGAAGCGTTGAGCATGGCCGACAACCTGATGACCCTGCGTCTGGTCGTCAAAAAGATCGCGCTTGACCGAGGGGCGCACGCCACGTTCCTACCCAAACCGCTCAACGGAGTGCAGGGCTCGGGGATGCACACCCATTTGTCCCTATTTGAAGGAGACACCAACGTCTTCCACGACCCAGACGACGAGTTAGGGATGTCCGAGATCGCTAAACATTTCACGGCCGGGTTGCTCCACCACGCTCGCGAAATCACTGCCGTCACGAACCAGTTGGTGAACAGTTACAAACGCCTCACCGAGTCGTCCGAAGCTCCGCCTTACGTGGTGTGGGCCCGCAACAACCGGTCGGCTCTGGTCCGGGTCCCGGTCCGTAAACAAGGCAAACCGACGTCGGCCCGTATCGAGTACCGGGCCCTAGATGGAACCGCCAACCCCTACCTGGCCTTCTCACTGATTCTGGCCGCCGGACTCCGCGGGATTGACGAGCAGTATCCGCTCCCTGACGAGACCAACCTGAACCTTTTCGAGATTGATGACAACGAACGGAAACGCCTCGGGGTGGCTGCACTCCCCCGTTCGCTTCAAGAAGCACTGGACGTGATGGAGGAATCCGAACTCGTACGCGACACGCTAGGGGACCATGTCTTCGAATGGTTCCTGCGTAACAAGCGAGCCGAGTGGTCTGAGTTCCAGTCTCGGGTCACTCCCTTCGAGCTAGAGCGGTACCTTGGAAGCTGGTAACCCTGCTCATGGAACCTCTGCTCGTCTTTCCCAACCCGCCACCCGCTGAACTTGCTCAGGCTCTTGACCTGGGCGGTTGGGCTTGGAAAGGCGCCAGCGGCCTCAACGAGGCCCGCGCTGACCAGCCCGCTGACGGCTGGGTTGGTGCGGTCGTGTTTGCCGACACCGACCCGGAAGAGGCGTTTCGGATTTGCCGGTCGATCCGCAGCGGAGACATCCACGTCGGGTCAATCCTGCTGCTCATCAATGGCGGCCATCTCGCCAGCTTGGATTTCCGAGAAGATCTCTTCGACGATTTCTGTTTGACCCCGTTTCATCCGGTGGAGCTCGAAGCTCGGCTCAAGCACCTGTTCCGACGAAGCCGTCAACTGGCCCGGGCCGAAGTCATCGAATACGACGCGCTCGCCATGAACCTCGAGACCTACCAGGCGGCAATCGACGGTCGCCCGCTTGACCTCACGTTCATGGAATACGAACTGCTGAAGTTCCTCGCTTCTCACCCGGGCAAGGTCTTTACCCGCGAAACGCTGCTGAGTCGGGTCTGGGGTTACGACTATTACGGCGGCGCCCGAACGGTTGACGTGCACATCCGTCGCCTGCGGTCAAAACTCGGCGAAGAGCACGCCAACTTGATCCAGACGGTGCGTTCGGTGGGTTACAGCTTCGGCAGTTCCCGCTGGGGCTGACCGAGCGTCCCGCTAGCGGTAGGGGTTGGCGTCGGACAGCACCAGATGCTCGTTGGGCTGTCCTTCGTCGTCACGGTTGGCGAGGTCACGGTCGCGTCCGATCAGTCCACCCAACACGCCGGCGAGACCGGCCATGCTCATCAGCACGCCGACCGGCATGAGTACCAGCAGTACAACAACGAACACGATTGTTCCCAAGTCCATCTGGAGAGTCTGCCAGATCTGACGGGGTTGGCGCCGAGTTGGCCCGCCGAGTTGGTTACGCGTTCGCTACTGCTTCGATCTCGATCGTTGCGCCGAGCGGAAGGCTGGCAACCGCTACCGCGGATCGAGCCGGGCGATGATCGCCAAACTCTTCAACGTAGATGGCGTTCATCGCAGCAAAGTGGGCCATATCGGTGAGAAAGACGGTGGTTTTCACCACGTTGTCGAGCGACGCACCCGCTGATTCAAGCACCGCTCGAAGGTTGGCAAACACCTGCCGGAGTTCTGGTTCTAGGCCACCAGGGACGATGGCGCCGTCAACGATCCCGATCTGACCGGACGTATAAAGAAGGTCGCCGGTGCGAACGACCGGTGTGTAGGGCCCTACT
This sequence comes from Candidatus Neomicrothrix sp., assembly GCA_017852795.1. GTDB lineage: Bacteria > Actinomycetota > Acidimicrobiia > Acidimicrobiales > Aldehydirespiratoraceae > UBA11606. Next base: position 1,327 of record JAFMKU010000053.1, on the reverse strand, counting down.
GGTGTGCTCATTGTCTGATACTACCGCCCGAGCACGCAGAGGTCGGTTGGCCGCAACTCACCGGTTCACCGGTCGAGAACCTGACCGAACGCGTCGGGGATGTCGGTGGGTTCGCCAACGACTGCCCAGCGGGCGCCGATCTGGCGGGCGAACGTTTCGGCATCTTCCGCGTCGTCAGCGGGGGCGATCACACAGAGCTCGTCGAGTCGGCGCGCCGAATCGATCGGATCGGCACCAAAGGTCGAACGGCAATCCGAAAGCAGCACCGTCACCCGACGTTTGGCCCGCGACCGTTCCAGCTGTCGAGCTGCAGCTTGCAAAGCCCCGGCCAAATCCGTGACCCCTTGGCCTCGGAGACGTAGCAGGTCATCAACCACCGCCAGCGGGTCCCGCTGCTCCTGCTGGCTTTTGAGCGCGATTACCCGGTCGGCGAATGCCAACACCGACCAGTCGACCGGAGCACGATGCGCGCACGCAGCCGCCGCCACCGCGGCGATCGCCAACCGCCGACCGCTCATCGAACCACTACGGTCGATCACCAACACCAGCGCCGTAGCTGGCTGCGTCCAGTGGCGAACCCGCAGCTCTGACGGGTCCACCAACTCCCGGCTGGCTCGAGCCCGGACCAACCCGTCGAGGCTGGCGTCAAGGTCAAGGTCACCGTCGGCTCGATCAGCCGGCGAACTGGTGATTGAACCCACCCCTCGGGCCTGTATGGGCCCAACCCGGGCCACATCCAAAACCAACTGTCCTGCCAACCGGGCCGCTAACGAGGCCATCTGCTGGTCGGTGGCGTTGCGCATTTGAGCCAACAACGTCATGGCGTGGTCAGGGTCTTCGTCGATCAGGTCCGCTAACGCATCCTGATCAATGTCACCGACCTCAGGACTGATCTCTTCGAACCGGGGATCGCGGGCCAGTTGCGGACGGGGGGTGGTCCGGCGGCTTTCATCGTCGATGGCCTGACGGGCGTCGTCGCCTTCCAGCGTTAGTGGGGGTCCGCCGTCGCCCCCTGCGGGGCGTTCCCTTTTCCCTCGTTATGGTCATCAGGCTGAGGATCTTCGCGGGCCAGCACCGCCTCCCACAGGTCGGTAATGACCGACTCGGGAGTTGACGACCCGCCTTCGTGAAGCCGGATCCGTCCCGAAAGTGCGGTCAACGCCGCGTCGAGACCCGTGGTCGGATCGGTTGGTTCCAACCCCCGCATTTTCGCCAGCTGGGTCGCCACCTCAACCAGATCGATCGCACCGCGCACCGAGGAACCGACCCGGACGTCGGGATGGGTGCGGGTACCGCGGGTAACCGCCACCGCCCGAGTCCGAAGGCG
>JAFMKU010000052.1 GCA_017852795.1 Candidatus Neomicrothrix sp. | reverse complement strand
CAGAGCATGAACGGGTTGACGGTAGACCCCCACCCTTGCAGGATCCCGACCGGGCGACCGGAGACTTGAGCCAAGATGTTGAGGCCATCGGCCTGAGCCTGTTCAAGCAGTCGGAGGTCTTCCTGCCAGAGGTCGGGGGCATAGTCGGGTTGGTTGAGGTTGAACACCACCGGTTGTCCGGTGATGGCCGCTACCGAGCGCATCCACTGGAACGATTCGGGGACGTCGGGGTGATGGGTTGCGGTCTGGAACACGCCGTGGCCGACCGAACGAATGGCTTCGGCGATCGTTTCCAATTCGTGGGAGGTGGCGTAGGTGCCGGGAACGAGATCTCCCGAAACGGCCTTGTGTAACGGGGTGCGGGACGTTGAAAAGCCGAGCGCCCCCGCCCGTAACGCCTCCGCAACCAACTGAGACATTGCCGTGATCTCCGCGTCGGTGGCGTCTTCGGTGGCCCGCTCACCCAGCACGAACGTTCGCAGGGCACCGTGAGGGATTTGGGTTCCGAGGTCAAGAACCCACTGCCGTTGGTCAAGGTCGTTGAGGTACTCCGGGAACGTTTCCCAACCCCATTCGATCCCGTCGGTGAGCGCCGCCCCAGGGATGTCTTCAACTCCTTCCATGAGTTGGATCAAATACGCCCGTTGGTCTTCGCTGGCCGGCGCGAAGCCAACGCCACAGTTCCCCATGACCGCAGTGGTCACCCCGTGCCAGCCCGAGGGGGTGAGTTGTGGATCCCAGGTGGCCTGAGCGTCGTAGTGGGTGTGAGTGTCGACAAAACCGGGGGTGACGAGTTGACCGTCGGCGTCGATCACCCGACGGGCTGAACCCACATTGCGGCCAACCTCAGTGATCGTGTCGCCGTCGATGGCGACGTCGGCTCGGTACGCCGGTTCACCGCTGCCGTCGATCACGTTGGCGTTACGAACCACCAGATCATGCATCGCCTCAGACTAGACGGACCGCTGGCGACTACCGTCCTTGCTATGGCGCTCACCCCGGACCCGTCTCGCTCGCTGGTTGCTGCGGGCCTTCGGGTTGTTGGCGACCCGGAGCTTCGCCGCCTCCGTCAGGGACGCCTGCTGGTCGGGGGTTCTCCGGTGGGTGTGGTGAAGCTGCATCCGGCCGGGGCTCAGTTGGTTGATGGTTGGCTGCGAGGGGTTCCGGTGGGGGCTGGGGTAGCAGAGCGACGGCTGGCCCGGCGCCTGCTGAACCGCAACATGGTGCACCCGCAGGTAGCTCATGCCGGTTCTGCTTCGTTGGTGGATGCCGAGGAGGTGGCGCTGGTAGTTCCGGTACGAGACGACCCCAAGGGTGCGGCGACGGTTGTTGACGGGGCGGGCCCGCAACCGGTGTACGTGATCGATGATGGTTCCGAACCACCGTTGCCGGCGTTCCCCCCACCGGATCCGGGATCGCTACGGCCCAGATCGGTACAGATCGTGCGGTGTGAGGAAAGCGGTGGTCCAGGCGCGGCCCGCAATCGGGGGCTCTACGAAGCATCGCTCGACGGTGCGAGCATCGTGGCGCTGGTCGATGCCGACGTTCGGTTACATCCGGGCTGGATTGCGTCGCTGCTCGGGCATTTCGACGATCCGCTGGTGGCTGCGGTTGCGCCGCGGGTGCGCTCCGAGCCGGGCCGGCGGATGCTGGACCGTTACGAGGAACGGTTCTCGCCGCTCGACATGGGGACTCGTCCGGGGTCGGTCGGCGCCGGTCGTGCCGTCCCCTTTGTCCCTACCGCGGCCGTGCTGGTACGAGTCGAAGCGGTCGATTCGGTGGGTGGTTTCGATGAGGGGCTGCGGTTCGGTGAAGACGTCGATCTGGTCTGGCGTCTGGTGGCTGCGGGCTGGACTGTTCGCTACGAACCGTCGGTGGTGGTGCATCACCGCCCCCGAACCAGTTGGCGCCGTTGGTGGTCACAGCGTCGACAGTACGGGTCGGCGGCGGCTCCGTTAGCTGAACGGCATGGTTCGGCGCTGGCTCCCGCCCGGTTTTCGCTGCCGGTGTTGACCGGAGCGCTCGCGGTGTTGCTAGCGCCGGTGGGGTTCGCGGTTGCGGTGGTTGCTGGCTCGGTTGGTTCGATGGTTAAACGGTTACAGCCGATCGTCGGGTCCGGTACCGCCCTGAGGTTGTCGGTGCCTGCGGTTGGCCACGGCATTCGTTCGCTGGTCCTCGCAGTCATGCGAGCATGGTGGCCGCTGGCGCTGGTCGGGGCAGTGACGAGTAGGCGGCTGCGTCGGCGCCTGTTCGTGATGATGGCGGTCAGCAACCTTTGGGACTGGTTTCGTCAACGCCCTCGGCTCGGCCCGGTCCGGTTCGTAATCCTTCGCAGTTTCGATCATCTGGCCTACGGGTCGGGGGTTTGGCAGGGGGTGCTTCGACAACGCTCGGTGACTGCGCTGCGACCGGAACTGGTTGGATCCGACCTGACCCGCCACCAGCCCCAAGAGGAGGCCACAGCGCAGGGTTCAGCGTGAACCGATGGTGCTACGGTGCGCCGGTGACTACGTCCAGCAACGACTCGCTGATCATCCCGGAACGACTCGAGGCGCTGGTCGCACGGTGCCGGCGCGAGGTGGATGAAGGTCGGCTACCGGGTTACCAATTGGCCGTGGGTTTTGACGGCGAAGTGGCCTACTTCGAGGCCTACGGTGCGGCCCGCGACGACCATCGGTTTCACACCTACTCGGCGGTGAAACCGACGGTGAGCCTGACCCTGTTGGAGTTGGCGGCCGAGGGGGCGTTGGGTCTTGACGACCCGGTGTCGTCGATCCTGGAGTCGTTCGTTGGCGGCGGCAAAGATCAAGTCAGCGTGTCGCAGGTGCTGCTTCACGCCGGTGGTTTTCCCACCGGCCCGATGAGCATGGCCGTTGCGGCCCACCGCCCCGACCGTTTGGAGCGGTATCGAAGCTGGCACACCACGTTTACCCCTGGATCGGCCTTTGAGTACCACCCGACCGCAGCCCATTGGGTGCTCGCCGACATCATCGAGCAGGTTTCGGGCCGACCGTATGCCGATGTCATCACCGAACGGGTGATGGAACCGGCCGGGGTCAGCCGCTGGTTGGCAATCCCTCAACCCGAACAGGACACGATCGTGGATGTGTTCGATGTGGGAGCGCCGACCGATCCGGTCGAGTTCGCCGCCCAGTTTGGGTTTGAACCCATCGAGACCGAGGTAACCAACGACGCTCTGAAAGTGTTCAACCAGCCGGAGGTTCGAGAACTCGGGGTGCCGGGCGGCGGCGGGGTCTGTTCGGCGGCGGAGATGGCCGGCTGGTATCAAGCCATCCTTCACGACCAGGGAAACATTCTGCGTCCCGAAGTTCGGCAGGACGCGTTGACGGTGGTCCGGCAGCGGCATCCGGATTTCTTCGGTGTGTCCGCGAACCGCACCCACGCGTTTGTGCTGGCCGGTGATGATGGCCAGGCGGCGGCTCGTGGCCACGGGCACACGGTGAGTGCCGGCACGTTTGGTCATGGTGGGGCGAGAGGCCAGATCGGTTGGGCCGATCCCGTTTCGGGAGTGTCGTTGGGGTTCATGACCAACGGCCTGGAACGAAACGAGCTGGTGGAAGGCCGTCGTACGATCGCCATCTCGTCACGAGCCGGGCTGCTTACCACTCCGATCTAGTCGCGGTGTTCAGCGCCCCCGAGCGTTGAGGTAGGCCTGTCGAGCTACCTGACTTTCTTCGTCATGAAGCGCGGTGGTCAGCGAGTCAGCGTCGGACCAAGCAGTGAGAGTTGAGACCAGCGACTCGGCGGCCGCGTCAACCGCTTGGAGGGTGGCCTGCAACGTAAACGGCGACTTTTTGGCCAGTGCCGTGGCCAATGCGGTGGCCTCCGATTCGTGTTCCCCGTCAGGGACCACTCGGTTAAGCAGGCCGAGAGCGTGGGCTTCGGCGGCGCTGAACGGCCGGCAGGTGAGCACCAGGTCGCGGGTGGGAGCAGGGCCGATCTCTCGCACCAGTCGTTGGATGCCACCCCAAGCCAGCGGGATCCCGAGGTCAACTTCGGGGATCGAAAACCGGGTCGATTCGGCAGCAACCCGCAGATCACAGGCGGCGGCGAGGACCACGCCCCCGCCGACACAGTGGCCATGTATCGCTGCGATGGTCACCGCGGTCATGGATTCGATCGCCTCAGCCATCCGACGACCGGCGTCGGCGGCCGACCGCGGGAGTGATCCCCCTTGGAAGGTGGCTAGGTCGGCTCCGGCACAAAACGCCCGGCCGGCTCCGCTGACGGTCACGGCCCGGATCGTGTCCTGCTGGTTAAACCAGTCGGCGGCCTCGACGAGTTCGTTCAGGCATTGCGTGGAGAGCGGGTTGAGCCGGTCGGGCTGGTTGAGTTGGAGTTGCCCGATGGGTCCTTGGGTGGCCACGGTCAGAGTCTGAAACGTTGTCATGTGCAGACCTTGGCATGTCCAAGCTCGCTCGTCGATAGCCCGAGGACGGGTTCGTTCTCCCCGCAGGGTTGAGCTCTTGAGCCGGTGGGGTTGGGTTCGCCTATTTGCCGTGGCATCATGGCGGCCGCTTGGTGTTGTCGTTGGCGGCCCGAGCACGCTCCCTTAGCTCAGTCGGCAGAGCGCCTCCATGGTAAGGAGGAGGTCGAGAGTTCGATTCTCTCAGGGAGCTCGCCGGTTCGACTCGTCGACATGGCTAGGCGACGTAGCTCAGTTGGTGAGAGCGCTCGACTCATAATCGAGAGGTCGACAGTTCGAATCTGTCCGTCGCTACAAGAACGTCGAGTCGTTGAGGCGGACGAGGGGGTAGAGGTGACAGGTCGGACCAGACGTCTGAAAGCTGTTGCCGAGACGGGATGTAACCCGTCGCTCCCGGCGGGGTCAGAAGAGCGGAACCCAGACCTCTCCGTTTTTGTTGAGCGGGCCGTGGCCGGTGATCGTGATGCGTTCGATCAGCTGGTTCGACTCACCCAACGCGATGCGTACGGTCTGGCGTTCCGGCTTACCGGCAACGAAGAGGACGCACGCGATGTCGTTCAGGATTCTTATCTGCGGGCCTACCGGGCGATCGGGTCGTTCCGCGGCGATTCCCAGTTCGGGACGTGGCTGTACCGGATCGTCGCCAACTGTTCGTCCACCTACTTGTCGAAACGCTCCAAACGCCGACACGAACCTTTGGGGCTCGGGATCGAACCAATCGAGGAACGACCAGAGTTCGATCCGGCGGTTCGAGTCGAAGTTGACGATCTGCGCTCAGCGCTTGACCGGGCGGTCGCCGAGCTTCCACCCCGGCTTCGGGCGGTTGTCGTGTTGAGAGACGTCTACGAGGTTCCCCATGAGGCAATCGCGGAAGAATTGGGGATTTCTCTGAGTGCGGCCAAGGTGCGCCTACATCGTGCTCGGCGTCGCCTTCGTCAACAAGTTTTTCCGATGCCTGGGGGTGAACGCTGATGGCAGTTCGGACTCGATCGTTGCGACCTCGGGAGCGTCTCGTGCCGGTGACGCTGGCCCGTCGACGACTGGACTGCGCGGCCTATGAGGTGGCGCTTTCTGAAACTGCCGCCGGAGCACCGATGAGCGAGTCGGTTGACGCCCATGTTCGCCAATGCCTTCGGTGCCAGGCCGAGTTGGTGTCCTACCGTCGGTTGCTGCGAGGTTTGCGGTCACTGGCCGATCAGCCCGCGGTGCTTCCCGAGCGTTTCGAACCGCAGTTGGTGAGTTCGCTGCACCTTGGTCCGCCGCCCCCAGCCAACCGGGTTGCACCGGTTGCGTTGGCCACGGTCGGGGGGCTCGCGGCAGTGGCGAGTGTGGCGGCGTTGGTGGTTCGATATCGGCGGATTGTCCGCCTTGCCGGTTAGGGCTGGTAGACCAACACTTGGGCCGCCGGTTTCTATCGGCGGCGACGCTGGTAACCTCCAATGTCATTCTCAGGGGCGTGGCTCAATTGGTAGAGCACCGGTCTCCAAAACCGGCGGTTGGGGGTTCGAGTCCCTCCGCCCCTGCCAAAGTTGGAAGCCGGTTGGCGGCCCCACGTTGTAGTTAGTCAAGGAAGTTTTTCTATGTCGATGAACCGGCAACAGAAACGGATGCTCCAGAAGCAGGGAGAGATCGACGCCGATGGCGCGCCGGTTCGCGCCCGCCGGGCGGCACCGTCCAACCAGCGAAGTGAACGCACCAGCCCTCGGCAGTTCGTTCACGAGGTGCGCTCGGAACTTCGCAAGGTGGCCTGGCCCTCACGCGACGAAACCATCAACTATTCGATCATCGTGTTGTTCACCATCGTGGTGCTCGGCTCAATGATCTACGGCCTTGACTGGCTGTTCTCCTCGTTCATCCTCGACCTGTTCGACAACCCCTGATAGCGGATCACCATGACTGACGAAACCACCATCGAAACCGAAGACGAAGCCACCATCGACACCGATGATGAAGCCACCCCGGTCGAAACGGCTGCTCCGGCACCCAGCGACCCCGGCGGTCTCACCAACCAGTGGACCGGTGGGGAAGCGTTGGCTGGCCGCCCGGAAGCCGCTGCGGTGGTTCTTGGCGAGGACGACTTGCTTGCCGATGACGACGACAACGAGGTTCTGAGCCCGTACGACCGGCCCGGACGCTGGTTTGTGCTGCACACTCAGTCGGGTTACGAAAAGAAGGTCAAGCAGAACCTTGAAGCTCGGATCGCCTCAATGAGCATGGAGGAACGAATCTACGAAGTGGTCATTCCCACCCGTGAGGTTCCCGAGTTCAAGAACGGCAAGAAGGTGATGACCGAGAAGAAACTCTTCCCCGGGTATCTCCTGTGCCGCACCCATCTCGATGACGACGCCTGGCATGTCATCCGCAACACCCCTGGCGTGACTGGGTTCGTGAACCAAGGCGGGACGCCTTCCCCAATGCGTCGCCGCGACGTGGAGGACTTCCTTGGGGTTGAGGCTGGCCGCAAAGAAGAGGCATCGAAGAAGGCCAAGCCGATGCTGGAGTTCGACCTTGGCGAGACGGTTCGGGTCAAGTCGGGGCCGTTTGCCGATTTCTCCGGCGAGATCATCGAGATCAACGAGGACCAGCTCAAGGTGAAGGTGCTGGTCAACATCTTCGGCCGGGAAACCCCGGTCGAGTTGGAGTTCGCGCAGGTCGCTCGTCTCTGAGCGACTCGTTCACCAGGCTGCTGACCCCGTAAACGGACAACTGCCGAGAATTCTCCACCCCCGCAGGTTGTTGACATTGACCTGTGGGCCCAAACTATGAAGCCCACATTTTTCTGAGGAAGTTTCCATGGCTAAGAAGCAGGTAACTGCGATCGTCAAAATCCAGATTCCGGCCGGCCAGGCGTCGCCGGCCCCCCCGGTCGGTACCGCTCTCGGTCCGCACGGTGTGGCGATCATGGATTTCTGTAAGGACTACAACGCCCGCACCGAAGACAAGCGCGGCCAGATCGTTCCCGCCGAGATCACGATTTATGAAGACCGTTCGTTCTCGTTCGTACTCAAGACCCCACCGACGCCGTTCCTGATCCGTCAGGCCGCCGGCCTCGAGAAGGCGTCGGGTGAACCGGGCCGTGATGTCGCTGGTTCGATTACCGATGCTCAGGTCACCGAGATCGCAGAACTCAAGATGCCCGACCTCAACGCCATCGATCTCGAAGGCGCCAAGCAGCAGGTTGCCGGCACCGCCCGTTCGATGGGCATCAAGGTCAAGGGGTAACCAATCTCGCTCTGGCTTCCGGCTGGGGCACAACAAATCGGCTGAATGTCAGTCGCATCTCCGACCAGATCACCTCGCTGGCGGGATGTACCAAGGAGGGAGCCACTGATGGCGCAGAGCAAGAAATACAAGGACAACATCGCGAAGTACGACCGGGATCGGTTCTACACCGACGCCGAAGCGATTGACGTGATCAAGTCGTTGGGAACCAAATCGTTCGACGAGACCGTCGACGTGGTCGTCCGTTTGGGGGTTGATCCCCGCAAAGCCGATCAGATGATCCGCGGGACAGTGTCGTTGCCCGCTGGCACCGGCAAAGACGTTCGCGTGGCCGTGTTCGCTCAGGGCGAAGCAGCGACCGCAGCTCGCGAAGCGGGAGCCGAGTACGTCGGCGACAACGATCTGGCGGCCGAGATCGAAAAAGGCATGACCGACTTCGACGTGGCGATCGCCACGCCCGAAATGATGGCCACGGTCGGCAAGCTGGGTCGAGTGCTCGGCCCTCGAGGACTGATGCCGAACCCGAAGACGGGAACGGTCACCACCGACGTGGTGAAGGCCATCAACGAATTCAAGGGCGGCATGGTGGAGTACCGCACCGACCGGTTCGCCAACGTTCACGTCCCGATCGGCAAGGTCAGCTTCGGTGAAGAGGCGCTACTCAGCAATCTTCGGGCGCTGGTCGCTGAACTGCACCGGGCCAAGCCCGCTTCGTCGAAGGGCAAGTACGTCAAGAAAGTCGTGCTTTCCTCAACGATGGGTCCTGGCGTGCGGGTCGACCCGTCCGAGGTAGAAGGCGAGAGCTGACCCAAGGTCGGTTTTCTGTTCTTAGCCTTTAGCCTGATTGCACAACTGAAGATTTTGCTCACCGTAGACCTCCGGTGTTCCCGCTTGGGACTAATGGGTTTCGACCCGCCGGACGAGGAAGAGCCTGAAGGAATCGGCAACCTCGTTGCCGTGTTTGGGCGCTTACCGTTCGGTGAGCGCCCTTCGTTCTTTTCTGATCGAACCGGCCTGACCGGACCTTGATCGGAGAGTGGGTGCCGACCAAAGGCTCGGCACCGAAGCAATCCAGAAAACAACAACGAGTTCAAACAAGGAGGTGAGATGGGAGACCCAAGGCCAGAAAAGGTTGCGGTAGTCGATGAGGTTCGCGAGAAACTCAGCGCTGCCGATGCCGTTGTCCTCACCGAATACCGGGGTCTGAACGTGCCAGCGATCGCCGAACTGCGTCGTGCACTTCGAGACGCAGGTGGCGAGTACAAGATTTACAAGAACACCTTGGTGCGGATCGCGGCCCGCGATGCGGGCATGGAGATCGATGATCTTCTGACCGGTCCGACTGCCATCGCGTTTGTCGGTGGTACCGAGGAAGGTGTGGCCGGTGATGCGGCTGCGGTCGCCAAGGCCCTGCGAGATTTCGCCAAGTCGAACGATTCGCTGGTCCTTAAGGGCGGCGTCCTCAACGACAAGGTGTTGACGGCTGAGGACCTCGTGGCCCTCGCGTCGTTGCCATCTCGCGATGTTCTGCTGGCCCAGTTGGCCGGTGCCTTCCAGGCGCCGATGGCCAAACTGGCTGGCTTGCTGTCTGCTCTGCCCCGCGATTTCGCGTACGGCTTGCAGGCACTCATCGACGTAGGGGGAGCGAGCGATGCTCCCGCTACCGAGACCGCCGCAGTTGCAGATGATGCAGCTGCGGAAGAACCCGCTGAGGCACCCGCCGAAGCGGCTGACACCGAGTCTGCTGAGGCATCCGCCGAAGCGGCTGACACCGAGTCCGACGCCGGTGAGTCCGACGCCGGCGACGACAACAGTGAAGAAGAAGAGGAGTAAAGATGGCTACTAAGGAAGAGATTCTCGACGCGATCGGCGCAATGACCGTGCTCGAGCTGAGTGAACTGCTGAGCGACTTCGAGGAGAAGTTCGGCGTGACTGCTGCGGCCCCGGTCGCAGTTGCTGCTGCCGCTCCGGCTGGTGGTGGCGATGACGCCGCCGAGGAGAAGAGCTCCTTCGACGTCATTCTGGCTAGCGCCGGTGACAAGAAGATTCAGGTCATCAAGGAGATCCGTGGTCTTACCAACCTCGGCCTGAAGGAAGCCAAGGAGCTCGTTGACAGTGCTCCCAAGGCTGTGCTGGAAGGCGCCTCCAAGGAAGATGCCGAAAAGGCCAAGGCTGTGATCGAAGCAGCTGGCGGCACCGTCGAACTGAACTAGTCGACGGCCCTCGTTTGAGGGTTTGCTCTGATGACAGGTCGGCCCTTCGGGGTCGACCTGTCGTCGTTTTGTTCCCGCCGGCGCCCCGGTGGCCGTTGACCCACTCCCCAGGGCCGAACCTCGGTGGTCTGACCGGCTCAGATGACAAGACTGCGGGCTCGGCCTCTAAGGTTCCGGCAATGACTGATCCAATCTCGCACGTAAACACCTGGGTGGTGGCTGAGGAGCTGCTGGTTACCTGGCGGGGTGGTGGTGACGTTTCCGTCTTTGTTTCTGACGACCCTCTCGATGCCGGGGTGGAGGTCCGAGCTGCTGACGGCCCCGGCCGGGTATCGGTGCCACGGCAACTGGGTCGCTACGTCCACCTCTTTGACCCTGAGTACGGTTTCACGGTTGTCGGTGAACGACTGCTCGCCACCGAAGGGATCCGGAACTTCCGCGACCTCGGGGGCTATCCGACCGATTCGGGCGGAGCGACCCGCTGGGGGCAGGTTTTTCGCAGCGGCGGGCTTGACCGTGCCACCAACAACGATCTTGAACTGATCGAGTCGTTGGGGATCACCACGGTGTTCGACTTGCGGACGCAGGCCGAAGTCGAGGAAAAACCAGATCGTCTGCCCAGCAGCGTGGAACGCGTGCATCTGCCGATGTCGAGCAGCGTTGCCGTGCACAAAGGGCTTCTGGAACGAATCCTCGACGGCGACATCGCCAGCTACACGAAAGTCGACATGGCCGAGGGGTATCTCCGGATGCTTGAGGCGTTCCCGAACTATGTGGCCGAAATGGTCTCGGCGGTGGCCGACGGACAACGGGTGCTCTTCCATTGCAGCGCCGGCAAAGATCGCACCGGGATCACGGCCATGGTGCTGCTGGGCCTAGCCGGTGTCGCAGACGGCCATCTGCTCGACGACTACGAGGTCTCGTCCCGGCATCAACCGGAGGGGATCGTGGACTGGTTCAACGATCGCATTCGAGACTCGAACCTTGATCCCGATCGGTTTGATGTTGCTTCAATGCTGGGAGCGCCTCGTCCCGTCATGCGCATGACCATCGACGGAGTGCAGGATCGCTGGGGTGGTCTCGACGGCTACGTCGATTTCCTTGGGTTGAGCACCGAGGTTCGGTCATCCGCCCGGACCAACCTTCGGTTCGACCTGAGCTAAGCAGGATTTTCGAACCGTAGTTCGCTCAGCGGATCGCTGGTTTTGGTGGTGATTGCTTGACCTGAGCGATCAGAATCCCTAGCCTCACGAGCAAAGAACCGCACGTCGCGGGGTCAGTTTGATGGCCGTTCGTTTTGGTCAATCGAAACGGGCCGGCTCTGCCTGTGCCTTCCGAAAGTTGCGATTGGTGCTCGGCCACCACTAGTCTCAGGGATACCGTGGTCGTTGTCGCGCTCTCTTCTGCCGTTTTCTCGGTGGTCTTTCGCGCTTCACCAACCACTTAGCGCCCCTTTCCACCGAGTTTTCGGGAGTCTCAGTGACCATACGCGCCGCACAACGCGAACGGTACTCATTCGGCAACCTTGAGGAAGTTCTCGAACTTCCCGACCTGATTGCCATTCAGCGAGAGAGCTTTAGGTGGCTTCTCGAGGAGGGCCTGGCTCAGACGTTCAGGGATATCTCCCCGATTAAGGACTTCACGGAGACCTTGCAGCTCGAGCTGGAGTTCGACCCGAACGATGAGGACCTGCGTCCCCTTCCGAAGTTCACGGTTGAGGAATGCAAAGAGAAGGACATGAGTTACAGCGCGCCGATCTTTGTGCGCGCCCGGTTCATGAACGCCAGCACCGGCGAAATCAAGGAACAAACGGTCTTCATGGGCGAGTTCCCAATGATGACCGACAAGGGAACCTTCATCATCAACGGCACCGAGCGGGTTGTGGTGTCCCAGCTGGTCCGTTCCCCGGGTGTGATTTTCCAGCCTGGTGAACGCTTCCGGCTTCGGAACCTCTCCAAGCACCAGCTGGTGACCGGCACCATCCACCCTTACCGCGGTGAATGGATCGAGATGGACGTTGAGCAAAAGCCGGGCAAGGACGTCACCGCCGGTGCTCGAGTGGCCCGCAAACGTCGCATCTCGCTGTTCACGCTGCTGCGTGCCCTCGGCTACGACGAGGAAAACGCGCCAGGCTTCCTGCCCAAGTTCGTTGAGTACTACGACTTCCTTGAAGGTCAGTGGGAAAAGGACAAGGACCTCGCCCCGACTCAGGAAGAGTCGTTGTTGGAGATCTACCGTCGGGCTCGCCCCGGTGAACCGCCGACGGTTGAATCGGCTCGCAACTACTTCCGTACCGCGTTCTTCGAGCCTCGTCGCTACGACCTGAGCCGAGTTGGTCGCTACAAGCTTGACCGCAAGCTCGGCCCGGAATTGGCGTTCCTTGAAAAGCAGTTCGGTCTCGAACTCGACCGCCCCGAGCCCAACCAGCCGGTGCTGTCGCAGTGCGAAATGCTGGCGTCGGCTAGCTACCTGCTCAACTTGGCCAAGGGTGAACCTGGCTACCGTCTCGACGATCAGGACCACTTCGCGAACCGCCGCATCCGCAGCGTGGGCGAACTGATTCAGAACCAGGTCCGTATCGGCTTGAGCCGCATGGAGCGAGTTGTCCGTGAACGGATGACCACGCAGGACGTGGAAGCCATCACCCCGCAGACGCTGATCAACATCCGTCCGGTGGTTGCCTCCATCAAAGAGTTCTTCGGCACCTCACAGCTGTCGCAGTTCATGGACCAGGTCAACCCGCTGTCGGGTCTGACGCATCGTCGCCGCCTCTCGGCGCTCGGCCCCGGTGGTCTGTCCCGGGAGCGGGCCGGCTTTGAGGTCCGTGACGTTCACTTCTCGCACTACGGCCGGATGTGTCCGATCGAAACTCCGGAAGGCCCGAACATTGGCCTGATTGGTGGTCTCGCGAGCTACGCCC
>JAFMKU010000051.1 GCA_017852795.1 Candidatus Neomicrothrix sp. | reverse complement strand
GGGTCGGTTTCGGCGACGGCGCGGGCGGCTCGGGCCTGGATGACGATGCCCGAGACGTAGTGGGCCACTGAGTCGTGGAGCTCTCGGGCGATGCGTTGGCGTTCCTGCAGTCGGGCCGTGTGGACCTGTTCGGCGTGAAGCTCCTGACCGTCCTCACCGCCGGTTTCGGCACGACCTGGCACGAGCCCTGACCCATTCGAATCCCTTCGGGCCAGCAGCCGAGGGGTCTGGAGCACGATCGCCGTACGTGCAATCCTCCACAACCCCCGTTACACCGGTCACCAGGTCTGGAACCGCCAGCAACGCCATGAAGAGCTGATCGACGTCGAAGATGTTTCGCTCGGTCACCAATCGAAGATGCGCTGGAACGACCGGCGTTTGCAGATCCTTTGGCAAACGACACCCCTGGGAGTGATTCACCCCACTGCTACCAGGGATTTCTGTGGTGTCGGAGGGGGGACTTGAACCCCCACGCCCTAACGGGCACTAGCCCCTCAAGCTAGCGCGTCTGCCAATTCCGCCACTCCGACGTGGCCACCCACCGAAGCGGGCGCGGTCGAAGCGTAGCGGCAACCACCGGCTACGCCACCCCAAATGTTTGTCTGGTTGTGCGCCTTTAACCGCCCCGGAGAACGAGGGTTGGTTAGAAGACCAAACCGTAGGCGATCGACGAAAAAGCGAACACCAGAGCCGCAACCACCGTGATGCGGTCAAGGTTACGTTCCACCACCGTCGAACCAGCAGCTACCGCTCCGGCACCACCGCCGAACATGTCCGACAGGCCGCCGCCCTTTCCGCTGTGCAGCAGCACCAGAAAGACCAGCAGCAGGGCTGAAATGATTTGCAGAGAACCAGCGATCCAGATCACGAAGACAGGCTAGCGGGTCTCCGGTGGGCAAGACACCGCCTCACGCTTGGTAGAGGCGGTACTTAACAATCCGGGCGAAATCTTCGACCTGAAGGCTCGCACCACCAACCAACACACCATCAACGTCTGGTTGCGCGAGCAGGTCCGGGGCGTTGCCAGGTTTCACCGAGCCTCCGTATTGGATCCTGACCGCGGCGGCGGCCGCCCCACCGAACCGTTCACCGATCTGGGCACGGACAAACGCTGCCATCTTCTGGGCGTCGTCAGGGGTGGCGGTTTCTCCGGTCCCGATCGCCCAAAGCGGTTCGTAGGCGACTACCACGTCGGCCAAGGCTTCGGCTTTGAGCCCGTCCAACGAACCCGCCAGTTGCTCGGCGACTCGACTCTCAGCCCGCCCGGAGGAACGTTCGTCAAGATCTTCGCCGACGCAGACGATTGGCAACATGCCAGCCGCCAGCACGGCTTTGGTCTTGCGGTTGACGTCACCGTCGGTTTCGCCACTGTGCACCCGACGTTCGCTGTGCCCGACGATCACGTAAGTGACGTCGAGCTTGGCCAGCATCCCTGCCGAAATCTCACCGGTGAACGCACCTTCAGGATCCGGATGCACGTTCTGGGCGCCCAGCACCAACGGAAGCCGGTCCGATTGAATCACTGTCTGCACCGATCGCAGCGACGTGAACGGCGGATGCAACGACACCTCTACCGCTTCGTGGTCGTCCTTATCGAGCGCATAGGCCAACCGTTGAACAATCTGAATCGCCTCAAAATGGTTGCAGTTCATCTTCCAGTTGCCGCTAATCAGCGGTTTACGGTCATGCGACATTGGGGGCTCCTCTCAAGGCCTCAAGTCCGGGCAAATCGCCCCGTTCGATCAACTCCAGCGACGCGCCGCCACCAGTGGAGACGTGATCCATATCACGATCAACGCCAAACAGTTTCGCGGCTGCGGCACTGTCGCCGCCGCCCACCACAGTAAACGCCCGAGTTTCGGCCATCGCTCGCGCCACCGCTCCAGTACCACCGGCAAACCGAGGGTCCTCAAAGACACCCATCGGCCCGTTCCACAGCACCGTCCCCGCTTCGTGGATCACGTCACCAAACGCGGCGGCCGAACCCGGCCCGATATCCACACCAGACCAACCGTCGGGGACCGATGCGCCGATCTGGCGTACCTCTCCCCCGGCGTCTGGTTCAAACAATCGGCCACCCGGACCCAGCGCGGTTAAGTCGTACGGAAGATGAATGGGTTTCGGCCCGTCCAGCAACCGGCGGCACGTCTCGACCATGTCGTCTTCGCACAACGACGCACCCACCGCATGGCCTTTGGCCTTCAAGAACGTGAAACACATGCCGCCACCGACGATCAGGCTGTCGACTTTGTCCAACAACGCCTCAATGACCGCCAGCTTGTCGCTCACCTTGGCGCCACCCATAACAGCTACGAACGGCCGACGGGGCCGGTCCAGCAATCCAGAAAGCACCTCAACTTCGCGGGCCAGCAACCGCCCAGCGGCCGAAGGGAGCTGCGCCGGTGGCCCCACGATTGAGGCGTGGGCTCGGTGGGAAGCTCCAAACGCATCGTTGACGTAAACGTCGTGGCCCGCAATCAGTTCGGCCACAAACTCGGGATCGTTAGCGGTCTCCCCAGGGTTGAACCGGAGATTGTCAAGTAACTCGACTTCCGGAACCCATTCGGCGAGTTTCCGGCGGACCGGGTCGACAGAATACGCCGGGTCGTAGGCGCCTTTGGGGCGGCCCAAATGGGTGCAGGCCGTCACGTTGGCTCCGGCGTCGACTAGGAACCGTAAAGTCGGCAGGGCGGCTCGGATACGAAGATCGTCAACGATTTCGCCATCACGAAGCGGAACGTTGAAATCGGTACGAACCAGCACCGACCGTCCAGTGAGGTCACCGAGATCTTCTAAACGAGGCAGAAGCATCAGCTGGCTCGCCTCATCCGCGGGCGTTTCCCAACCAAAGCCACGAGATCTACGAGACGGTGCGAATAGCCGACTTCGTTGTCGTACCATCCGAACACTTTGAAAAACCTTCCAGAACCCTGGGTGAGCCCTGCGTCGAACGTGCAACTCATCGGACTTCCGACAATATCGCTCGACACCAACGGGTCCAGGCTGTATTCGAGGACTTTGCGGAGCGG
Source organism: Candidatus Neomicrothrix sp. (assembly GCA_017852795.1). GTDB lineage: Bacteria > Actinomycetota > Acidimicrobiia > Acidimicrobiales > Aldehydirespiratoraceae > UBA11606. The sequence goes on along the minus strand of JAFMKU010000051.1, from coordinate 10,192 downwards.
GCCACTGCGAGCAGCAGACTGGAAAGCCGCGTTGATCGAGTCCACATCCGTTTCCTTCTTGAGGAGCACAGTCAGGTCCACCAACGAGCCGGCAGCCACCGGAGCTCGAAGTGCCGAACCGTCCAAACGGCCCCGCAGTCGCGGCATGACCTGACCGATCGCTTTCGCCGCTCCGGTACTGGTGGGCACCACGTTGATCGCCGCGGCTCGGGCCCGACGCGGATCACGATGGGGGCCGTCAACGATTTGTTGATCGCCGGTGTAGGCATGCACGGTGGTCATCAAACCTTGCTCGATCCGAAAGGCATCATCGAGCACTTTGGCCATCGGCGCGAGACAGTTCGTTGTGCACGAGGCGTTCGACACGATGTGATGGCGGGCCGGGTCGTAACGATCTTCGTTCACGCCGATCACCAACGTTGCGTCAGCATCCGAACACGGGGCTGACACGACCACCTTGGCCGCTCCCGCCTCACGATGCATCGACGCCTCGTGTTTACTGGTGAACACACCGGTTGATTCCACCACCAGATCAATTCCGAGATCTGCCCACGGCAACGAACGAGGATCACGTTCGCTCAGCAAGGTGATCATTTGACCATCAACGTTCAGCCCTTGACGGTTCAAGCTCACCTTGCCCGGGAAGCGGCCCAGAACAGAATCGAACCGTAGGAGGTTGGCGAGCGTCTCGGAATCACCGAGATCGTTGACGGCCACCACCTCGATCGGGGTACGCATCCCATGGGCAGCCCGCAGAAAATTTCGGCCGATCCGCCCAAAACCGTTGATCGCGACCCGAACCATGTAAAACGCTCCTTTGGGGGTTACACCGACGCCCCATACGGCACCAGATCAGGAAAACAGTTCAGAAAGAGCCGCACGGAGTTTCTGCGGATCATGCTCCCCGTCGGTGGCACCGACGAGTCCGAACCTCGCAATTCTACCGTCCACTGGCAGCGCTTCGTTCGACGACGCGTCCACCAACACCAGATCAGGTTCGATGCCGTGGCGCCGCACCGCCGCGAGATGCTCGGCCGCACCGTAGCCATCGGTTTCGCCCCGTTCTGATGAGAGGTTGGCCACGTACACCAACGGTCCCCGCCGGTCGTTGATCGCCGCTGCGACCTCGGGAACCACCGCGGCCAGCACACTGGTGTATAACGACCCGGGACCAAGAATCAGCGTGTCGGCGCTGCGAATCACGTCACAGACCTGCGGTGAACAACGCGGGGCCGCTGGCGAGAAGCGCAGATCTTGAATCCCTCCGCTTTCACGAATCGCGACCTGACCCCGAATCGTGCCCCGGGTTGTTGTCGCCACGAGATCAACCGGTTCTTGGGCTGCGGGAAGCACCCGACCTTGAGCGTTGACCATCGTCGCCGCGGTGTCGAGGGCGTCAACCGGGTCTTCGGCGAGCCGCAGCAGCGACGCAAGGATCACGTTCCCCGCCGGGTGACCAGTCAGGCCACCTTGCTCAAACCGTTGCTCAAAGGCGGCGGCCACCATCGGGTCTTCAGCGAGCGCTGACAGGCATCGCCGCAGATCCCCGGGGGCGAGAATGTCGAAATCGCGACGCAGACGGCCACTTGAGCCGCCATCGTCGGCAACCGAAACGACTGCGGTCAACGAACCAACCTGGCCTGCTAACGCCCGCAGCACCACCGCCAGCCCGTGGCCACCACCGATCGCTACCACCGAACGGGTAGCCAGAGACCCCACCTCGTCGATCACCGTTCGATGTCCCGGTGCACCACTGCCGGTGCGTGCCCCAACTTGTTGAGCACATCAGCGAAACGTTCGGCGATCGCCACCGACCGATGCCGTCCCCCGGTGCATCCGAACGCCACGGTCAAATACGACTTCCCTTCGGCCACAAACTGGGGAAGGATCAACGCCAGCAGCCGTTCAAGCCGGACCAGAAACGCACCGGTTACTGGCTGGTCCAGAACGTAGTCGCGTACTTGCGCGTCGAGGCCCGACAGTGGACGAAGTTCCTCAATCCAATGAGGGTTGGTCAAGAACCGGCAATCGATCACCAGATCGACGTCGGTGGGAAGCCCGTGTTTGTACCCGAACGACATGACCGTGGTGCGCATCGCGGTTTCTGAACCGCCACCCCCGAACGAATCAAGCACCCGGGACCGCAACTGGTTGACGTTCAGCTCGCTGGTGTCGATCACCAGGTCGGCTTCTACCCGCAACGGTTCGAGCGCGACCCGTTCCGCTTCGATCATCGCGGCGAGAGAACTCTGCTCTCCAGATTCGAACTGAAACGGGTGACGACGCCGAGTCGATTCGTAACGTCGGACCAAAACGTCAGTTGAAGCGTCAAGAAATACCAGTTGGAGCCGGTCAACCTGCCGGCGGAGATCACCGATCAGCGGGCCGATCTGGTCGTGAAACCGGCCGGTACCGACCACCAACGCCAACCGATCCCCCGCCAGACCAGCACCGTCGGACAGCTCCGCGACTTTGGCAATCAACTGGGGAGGCAAATTGTCCATCACAAACCAGCCGAGATCTTCAAGGTTTTTGGCGGCTTCGGAACGGCCAGCCCCTGACATCCCGGCGATCACCAGAAGTTCGCTCATCGCACCGCTCCAACCGGTTTCTCGGCGACCAGCACCAGCAACCGCGGCGTGGTCGCCACCACGTCGGCTTCGTAGGTTTCGGATTTGGCAATAAAGCCTGGAGGCGGTGAAGGTTCGACCATTTCGGTCAGCGTCAAACCAGCCCCGATCAGACCGTTGACGTACCGGGACAGCGGACGATGCACAAACCGTACAAAAACGTCTTTTTGTACTTCTTCTACCGTGACGGCATCCCACAGGTACGGTCCGATCCGCCAGTACGTCTCGGGTGGGTCAAGGATGTGGTCGATCACCATGCCACTGTCGGGGGTTTGGAGCAGCGGATGGTTCAGAAAGAAAACGAACCGCCCGCCGGGCCGCAAAACCCGAGCGACTTCAGCCAGTGACTCGTCCAAGGCATCGACGTGTTCAAACACCAGACAGACCACCACCGCGTCAAACGATGCGTCAGCGACCGGAAGCGCGTCGCTGCCAGACCTGGCGTAAAGCACTCCGCCACCTCGCTGCTGCGCCACATCAATCTGCGACCGGGTCGGATCCACTCCGACCACCCAAGCGTCGTGGGCCGCTCGCAACGCCCGAGCCAATTGCCCTTCACCGGTTCCGATGTCCAGCACCCGGTCGAAGCCCACGAGTCGTTCGAGAGCCAACGGCAGAATCTGTTCCACATATTCAGGATCGACACCGTCGGTGAACTCGCGCTGCCACCAGTCGGCGTGGTCGTCCCAATGCGGTTCAGTCATGACCTCAGGATGCCCCAAACCGACACGAAACGGGTACTGATCGACACCGACCGGACGTCGTGGTTGTCATCGTGGGGCCCGATGCAACGCCTCAAAGACTGCGTCCGCGACCGACTCAGGAAGCCACGTCAACGCCCGCAACGTTTCCTGGTCGGCCCGTTTCACCGCGTTGACACCGCCCAGTTCTTTGATGAGGCGTTTTTGGCGGGCCGGTCCCAGCCCGGCGATCCCGTCAAGGGCCGACGACCGCATCCGTTTCGCCCGCAGCGACCGGTGATAGGTGATGGCAAACCGGTGGCTCTCGTCGCGGATGCGTTGCAGCATGAACAATGCCTCGGATTGGCGAGGAATGCGGACTGGTTCGCTTTGACCGGGCAGAAACACTTCCTCGAACTGTTTAGCCAGCGAAGCGACCGGTATTTCGTCTCCGAGACCGAGCCGGTCCAACACTCGGACCGCGGACGACAACTGACCTTTGCCACCGTCTACCACCAGAAGCTGAGGTGGATACACGAACTTGCCTTGGCGCTGGTCTGGTGGCAGGGAACGTTCCTCGAGGTAGGCGCTGAACCGTCGAGTCAACGCCTCCTCCATCGCCGCGAAGTCATCGTTGCCATCGACCGTACGGATCTTGAATCGTCGATACTCCGAAGGTTTCGGGAGTCCATCTTCGACCACGACCATCGACCCGACGTAGTCCGTTCCTTGAATGTGGCTCATGTCGAAACACTCAATGCGCAACGGCGAAACCGGAAGCGACAAAAACGTCTGCAACTCGTTGAGGGCCCGTGCCCGACTGTTGTGATCGGCGCTGCGTTTCAAACGGTGGCGAGTGAACGACTCCCGGGCGTTTTCGGTGACGGTGCCGTGCAACGTCCGCTTGTCTCCTCGCTGAGGGATACGGATCGTGACCCGACTACCGCGCCCGTTTGAGAGCCAATCCTCGTACAGCGCCGGGTCCGCCGGCAGTTCAGGCACCAGCACTTCTTTGGGCCACCCGATCGGGTTTTCGTCGAAATACAACCGTTCAAGCACCCGGCTGATCAGTTCGGGACCATCAACCTCTTCGGCTTTGTCCACCATCAAGGCGCGTCGGCCCATCACTCGCCCTTTGCGAACGTAGAACACCTGCACCGCAGCCTCGATCGGGTCTTCGTGGACACCGATCACGTCGACGTCCTCGTCGCGGGCGAACACCATCTGCTGCCGTTCGCCTGCTTTGCGAAGCATCTCGAGCTGATCTCGAAGACGGGCGGCCTGCTCGAATTCCATGGCCTGCGACGCGGCCGACATTTGCGCTTCGAGACGAGCCATGATTTCGTCGCTGTCGCCTTCCAAGAACCGGAGCAGCTCCGACACCAACGTGTCGTACTCGCTCTGGTCAACTTCACCCACACACGGGCCCGAACACTTTTCGATGTGGAACAGCAGACAGGGTTTTCCGAGGCGTTCGTGACGACGCAACGTGGCGTCGCTGCAGGTCCGAACCGGGAAACTCCGCAGCAGCAAATCAAGGGTGTCGCGGATCACATGGGCTTGCGCAAACGGCCCGAAATAGCGGTTGCCTTTTCGCCGTTTGCCCCGGATCACCATGGCTCTTGGCCACTGGTCTCCGGTGGTGACACACAGAAACGGATACGACTTGTCGTCAATGAACCGAACGTTGAATCGTGGTTTGTGTTCCTGGATGAGCGAATACTCCAGCATCAACGCTTCGAGTTCGTTCCCTACCTGCATCCATTCGACGCTGGCCGCGGCTTCCACCATCTGGCGGGTACGGCTCGCTAACCGTCGGGGGTCCTGAAAATAGCTCCCGACCCGAGCCCGCAAATTCTTGGCTTTGCCGACGTAAATGATGCGGCCTTCAGGGTCTCGGAACTGGTACGACCCGGGGGTGTCAGGGATCGTCCCGGCCGGTGGACGCTCAACCATCAGCCGAGCAGCGGTCCAAGGAACCGACCGGTGTGGCTTTCGGGCACCTCCGCCACGTGTTCCGGGGTTCCGACCGCGATCACCGCGCCACCCCCAGCGCCACCTTCCGGACCGAGGTCGATCAACCAGTCAGCGGTCTTGATCACGTCAAGGTTGTGTTCGATCACCAGCACCGAGTTGCCTTGGTCAACGAGCCGACCCAGCACTCCGAGCAGTTTGCGGATGTCTTCGAAATGTAGGCCGGTGGTTGGTTCATCGAGAATGTAGATGGTGTGGCCGGTGCTGCGTTTGGCCAGTTCCGATGCCAGCTTCACCCGCTGTGCTTCGCCACCGGACAGGGTCGGTGCCGACTGCCCGAGCCGCACATAACCGAGCCCCACATCGACCAATGTCTGCATGTGTCGAGCGATCGGTGGCTGGTTGGCGAAAAACTCCAACGCTTCTTCGATAGGCATCGCCAGCACATCAGCAATGGTTTTGCCTTTGAACAAGATTTCTAGCGTGTCCCGGTTGTACCGCTTGCTTTTGCACACTTCGCAGGGAACGTAAACGTCGGGAAGGAAATGCATTTCGATCTTGATGGTGCCGTCGCCCTGACAGGCTTCGCAGCGGCCACCTTTCACGTTGAAACTGAACCGTCCCGGTTGATAGCCCCGAATGTTGGCTTCGTTGGTCGTCGCGAACAGTTTGCGAATGTGATCGAAAACCCCGGTGTAGGTCGCCGGGTTGGAACGCGGCGTTCGACCGATCGGCGACTGGTCGATGGCGATCACCTTGTCGAGCTGGTCCATGCCTTCGATGCGTTTGTGCAACCCGGGCGGGACTTTGGACGAATAGATGGTCTGCATCAACGACCGTTGAAGGATCTCGTTGACCAACGTCGATTTGCCTGAACCGGAAACCCCGGTGACACAAACGAACTTGCCGAGCGGGAACTCGACGTCGATGTTTTGCAGGTTGTTCTCTCGGGCTCCAACCACGGTCAACACTTCACCGTTGCCGGGTCGACGCATCTCCGGAACGGGAATCTGTCGACGACCAGACAGGTACTGCCCGGTCAACGATTCTTTGTTGGTCAACAGCTTCTTGTAGCTCCCGGAGTGCACAATCTTGCCGCCGTGCTCACCAGCACCAGGGCCAATGTCGACGATGTGGTCCGCGACTTTCATGGTGTCTTCGTCGTGTTCAACGACCAGCACCGTGTTTCCGAGGTCTCGCATCCGGATCAACGTTTCGATCAGCCGCTGGTTGTCGCGCTGGTGTAGCCCAATCGATGGCTCATCGAGCACATAAAGCACCCCGACCAGCCCCGAACCGACCTGCGAGGCCAGCCGGATACGTTGCGCTTCGCCACCAGCCAACGTTGCTGCATTGCGAGACAACGACAGGTAGTCGAGGCCAACGTCGAGCAAGAACCCGAGCCGAGCGTTGATTTCTTTCAGTACCTGATCGGCGATGGTCCGGTCCCGGTCGGACAGGTGCAACTCGGCGAGACGTTTAGCGGCATCGGCGATCGACAGCGAACAAAGTTCGTGAATGTTGAACCCGTCGATGGTTACCGCCAAAGTCAGCGGGTTGAGTCGAGCTCCCCCGCAGTGCTGGCAGGCCACCAGCCGCATGTAGCCCTCGATTTGTTCTCGTACCGCATCCGTCTCGGCTTCGTCGTGGCGCCGTTTCAAATAGGCCAGCACCCCTTCGTAGCGGGCCTGATAGGTCCGGATGCGTCCGTAACGGTTCTTGTAACGAACCTCGACACGACCTTTCACGCCTTTGCCGTGCAACAGCAGGTCGTGTTGTTTGCGCGACAGAGACTCCCAGGCCACATCTTGAGGGATCTCGTACAGTTCACAAATCGACTCAACGAGCCGCGAGAAGTACCGGCTGCGCCCACCCGCCCACGGCGCGATCGCGCCATCGGCCAAGGTGCGTTCCTCATCAGGGATCACCAGCCGAGGGTCAACCTCGAACACCGTTCCGAGCCCATCGCAATGGCCACACGCCCCATATGGCGAGTTAAACGAGAAGTTCCGAGGGGCAAGCTCGTCGAACGATTTCCCGTCGGACGGACGAGAAAGATGCTGGCTGAACACCAGCGTCTCGGGTTCGCCATCTTTAGGAATCACCTGCAGCTCAGCCAACCCTCCGGTCAGGGTCAGCGCGGTTTCGATCGAATCGGTCAAACGCCGTTCGATGCCGTCCCGAAGCACCAAGCGGTCAACCACCACTGCGATGTCGTGGGTTTCGTACCGTTCCAGATCAACTTCGATGGTCTCGCCAAGGTCGACCAGTTCGCCATCGACCAGCGCCCGGACAAACCCCTGCGACGCGAGGTCACTCAGCAGCGTCTCGTAGGTGCCTTTGCGGCCGCGCACGATCGGAGCCAACACCTGGAACCGGAGGCCTTCTTCCATGGCCAGGATCTTGTCGACGATCTGCTGAGGAGTCTGGCGCACCAGTTCCTCGCCGGTTTCAGGATCGTGAGCTACACCGATGCGGGCGAAAAGCAACCGGAGATAGTCGTAAACCTCGGTGACGGTCCCAACCGTAGAACGCGGGTTACGCGACGCGCTTTTCTGATCGATCGAGATTGCCGGCGATAACCCTTCGATGAAGTCGACGTCGGGTTTGTCCATCTGGCCGAGGAACTGGCGGGCATAGGCGCTCAACGATTCGACGTACCGGCGTTGCCCTTCGGCGTAAATCGTGTCGAACGCCAGACTCGACTTTCCCGACCCGGACAACCCGGTGAAGACAATCAGCTTGTCACGCGGCAAGTCGAGATCGACGTTGCGCAGGTTGTGTTCCCGAGCACCCTGAATCACCAACCGGTCAGCCACGGCCGAACTCTATCGCCAGTGGACGCTGCGAACGCCTGTTCGCAGCCGGTTGGTGGAGGTCAGCCGATTTCACGGCGTTCCCGCTTCAGATCTTTGATCTCGTCTCGGAGTCTCGCTGCGTATTCGAACCGGAGATCCAAGGCGGCGTCACGCATCTCGATTTCCAACGTGGAGATGAGGCGATCAAGTTCGTCTTCGGGAAGGTCCGCTAGGTCTTTGGTTGGTCTCCGGCGGTCCTTCAACTCTGAGAGTTTGTCTGGAACTGGCGCCCGGTCAGCCGCCGGTCGGATCATCGAAAGAATGTCGGTGATTTCTTTACGAACCGATTCCGGGTTGATCCCATGTTCGAGGTTGTAGGCCTGTTGAACTCCCCGGCGCCGCATCGTTTCGTTGATGGCTCGTTGCATGGAATCGGTCATCTGATCGGCGTACATCACCACCTGCCCGGCCACGTTTCGGGCGGCTCGGCCAATCATCTGGATCAACGATGTTTCGCTGCGCAGGAACCCTTCCTTGTCGGCATCAAGGATCGCTACCAGTGACACCTCGGGCAGGTCGAGACCTTCGCGAAGCAGGTTGATCCCAACCAGCACATCGAATTCGCCGAGCCGTAGGTCTCGTAGGATCTCGATCCGTTGGATGGTGTCGACTTCGCTGTGGAGGTAACGGACTCTGATCCCCAACTCCAGCAGATAGTCGGTCAGGTCTTCTGCCATCTTCTTGGTCAGGGTCGTGACCAGAGTGCGTTCGTTGCGTTCGACTCGTTCCTTGATGAGTTCGTGAAGATCGTCGATTTGACCTTTGGTGGGTTTGACGATGACTTCAGGGTCGATCAGGCCGGTAGGGCGAACGATCTGTTCCACCACCTGCCCGGAAACTTGTAGCTCGTAGTCACCGGGGGTGGCGGACAGAAACACCACCTGATTGAGCCGTTCCATGACTTCCTCAAACCGCAACGGGCGGTTGTCGGCCGCCGATGGGAGGCGAAAGCCGTGTTCGATGAGGGTGTTTTTGCGGCTCCGGTCCCCGGCGTATTGGCCGTGAAGCTGCGGCACCGCAACGTGTGACTCGTCGATCACCATCAGAAAGTCCGCCGGGAAATAGTCCAGCAGGGTGTACGGCGGTTCGCCAGGTGCTCGCCCGTCGATAGGCCCCGAATAGTTTTCGATACCGCTGCAAAACCCGACCTCCTGCATCATCTCGAGGTCGTATTCGGTGCGCATCCGAAGCCGCTGCGCTTCCAGCAGACGCCCATCGGCTTCGAACTCGGCGAGCCGCACTTGCAGCTCCTGTTCAATCCGTGCGATCGCTTTGGCCATGCGTTCCTGGCTCGTGGCGTAGTGGGTTGCCGGGAAGATGATCAGATCGTCGTGGTCTCCGAGCCGTTCACCGGTCAACGGGTCAACCACGGTGATCTGTTCGATTTCGTCACCAAACAATTCGATCCGCAACGCGGTTTCTTCATACGCCGGATGGATTTCGATGGTGTCGCCACGTACCCGAAACTTGCCCCGCACCAACGACATGTCGTTGCGCTCGTACTGCAACTCAACCAGGCGGCGCAGAATCGACCGTTGATCGTGTTCCTCACCCACCCGAAGCATCAACAGTTGCGTTTCGTACTCTTCGGGAGATCCCAACCCGTAAATAGCTGACACCGACGCAACCACGATGGTGTCGCGTCGGGTCAGCAGCGAAGACGTCGCCGAATGTCGCAACCGGTCGATTTCGTCGTTGACCGACGAATCTTTCTCGATGTACGTGTCGCTCGAAGGCATGTAGGCCTCCGGCTGGTAATAGTCGTAATAGCTGACGAAATATTCGACCCGGTTCTCGGGAAAAAACTCTTTGAGTTCGTTAGCGAGCTGAGCAGCCAACGATTTGTTCGGAGCCAACACCAACGTCGGGCGTTGCACCTGCTCAATTGTCCAAGCCACCGTGGCGCTCTTGCCGGAACCGGTGATTCCCAACAGCGTCTGGAACCGCTCCCCTCGCTCGATCCCCGCTGACAAAGCAGCGATCGCCGCTGGTTGATCACCCGCTGGTTGAAACGCCGACTCCACCCGGAAAGCGGTGTTCGCGGAGGGGA
>JAFMKU010000050.1 GCA_017852795.1 Candidatus Neomicrothrix sp. | reverse complement strand
TCGGCGTCGCATTTGTTCGCTACCTGTTTGTGGATTCGTGATCGTCTCGTGACTTGTCTGGTGCGGGCTGCGTTGGTTCGGTTGGGGTCGGTGCTGGTGGTGGCGTCGATTGCCGCGTCGGGTTTGGTTGGGGCACAACCCGTGGCTGCGGTTGCGGGGTTTGGCGATGTTGAAGACGCCCGCTTTTTCACCGCAGGGGTGCAGTGGATGGTGGACAACGACATCACGCAGGGCACGTCGGCGACCTGCTTTTCTCCACACGACCCGGTGACTCGCGGGCAGGCCGTGACGTTCCTGTGGCGCATGGAAGAAGAACCACCCGCTCCGGCGCATTCGTTTGGCGATGTGGTCAAAGCGTGGCAGCAGGGCCCGGTGTCGTGGGCCGCCGCGGCGGGGATCACCGAAGGCACCAGCGAGACGCTGTTTTCTCCGGATCGGGCCTTGACCCGCGGCGAGTTCGCGACGTTGCTGTTCCGGCTCGAAGGAGAACCAGAGGGGTCGTTCGATCATTCGTTTACGGATGTGGCCCGGTCGTGGCAGCAGGCCCCGGTGGCCTGGCTGAGCAGCGAGTCGATCACGTTCGGCGTGACTCCCACCACGTTCGCACCGGAGCGGGCGGTGACCCGCGGCGAGTTGGCGACTTTTCTGTACCGGTATAAAGATCAGCAACCGGTTTCGGTTGACCCGACCCATCCTCGGGCGCCGCGATGCGCCGGGCAGGTACCGAACCCAGGGGCATCATCCGGATACAACTCGTTGTTTATCGGGCACAGTTTCTTCATTCCGATCGCTCGGGATTTGCCGAACTATGCGCGGACGGCTGGCCTGGTTGATCATCAGCAGGAGACGGTGTTTTCTGGGGGCGGGTCAGGTGCTCCGCAGGCGTTGTGGGAGAACGAGGCCCGGCGGGCCGAAGCGCAAGCGGTGCTCGATGGCGGCGACATTGAACTGTTTGGGATGACCTATCACCCGGACTATCCGTCTCTGGAGGGCTACCGGAACTGGATTTCGTACGCGGTGGATCGCAACCCGGACGTGATCATCTTCATTGGGGTTCCGTGGCAGACCAACCCGACGCTGGTGTCGGGGGAGTCGTTTGCGCAAACTTGGCGCGGCCTGCATGTGGCGATCGGCCACGACTTGCTGGATGCGTTGCGGCTTGAGTTCCCGAACACCGAGTTTTTCGACATCCCTTACGGTCAGGGGGCGGGTGAGTTGTACACCCGTTTCGATGCCGGGCAGCTTCCCGATGTGCCGCAGCTGGTGCAGGGCCCGGGTGGAGGCTTGTTTGGCGATTCGTTTGGTCACGCCGGCCCGATCCTGCGGACGTTGTCGGTGTTGGTTTGGTTGCGGGCGATTTACGACGTGCCGCTGGCGTCGTTCCCGGACGACACCCGCTATGTCACCGACCTGCGGGCTATCGCCGACAGCATTCTGGACGACCACGACCCGGCCTACAGCCTTCCTTAACCCGAACACCAAGCGACCGGCCGCGGCAAGGAGTGCTTGCCCAGTGGGCGACGACAAACAGAGTGCGGAAAAGCTGCTCACACTGAGAGGGTACCTTCGATTGCGAGCGGAGTTAGGGGCAGTCTCGGGTGTCGTCGGGGGTGAGTCCCACTCCGCATCTCGTGGCCTGCTCCCCAAAACTTTTTGATGATTTGATCCAAAAGTGTCCACGGTTTCGTGCCGGTTGATCATGCCTGCTGAGCCCGCCACTACCGGGAGGCTCAGACCAGGAGCACACCATGAGCAAGCAACGCAAATTCGCCGCCGCCACCATCGTGGTTGGCCTACTCGCAAGCCTTCCGCTGGGCATTCCGTTTGGGTCAAACGACGAGGATGTTTCGCCTGCTGGAGCCAGTGAAACTGAGCCGAGGACCGCACCCTTGGTGGCGGAAGCGAACGTGCCCGAAGCAGACGATTTGGGAACGGGCGATTCGGACACATCCCAGGAAAGCGCGGATGCTCCGTCGATCGTGGGTGAGGTTGCCGAAGTGGTTGACGTACCGCTGCCGTCGGAGCCCGACTCGGTCGACATCGACGACGATCCGACCTCGTCGATCCCGGCTCCGGCTCCGGTTCCGGCTCCGGCAGAGACCGTTGCAGCGACACCCGAGGAGACCCCGAGCGACGAGCGAGATGTCGATAACGACCTGCCGGCCGATGACGGTGACGATGATCGCGACGGCGATCGTGATGATGACGGTGACGATGATCGCGACGGTTCTCGCGGGCACCGTGGCCGGTCGGCGGAGGCTCCGGGGCACACCGGTGAGGCTCCCGGTTTGTCGGGAGAAACCCCGGGTCAGTCGGGTCACGCCCCCGGCCGTCATGGTGGGACGCCGGAAGGGTCCGCCGAGGCCCCGGGTCGTGCCGTGTCACGAAACGACAACGCATGATCACCAGCCAGGGGGCCGACGGTCTCGGCCCCCTCGTCGAACGAGTCAACACACTGGTTGCCGCTAAGCCGCCAAGATCCCAAGGAAAGCATGAGGTTTTCACCACGGATAAGCCAAGTACTAATGTGGGGCTATGAGTCACTCTCGTTCCACCTTCACGAAACGGAAAACCCCTCAACTACGGGCCGCATTGCTTGCGGCGATGATCCTGGCCCTTGCCGCCTGTGGCGGTAGCGACGACAACGCCACATCAGTGGATACGTCCACGACCGAGGCGCCAGCCACGACCGAGGCGCCAGCCACGACCGAGGCGCCAGCCACGACCACTGAACCGCCTACCACCACCGCACCGGCCATGGACGCGCCAGCAACGACCGAAGCCGCAGACACCACCGCCCCCGACGCCCCCACCGGTTTGGCCTGTGTCGGTCCCGGCGGAGGCAGCGGCGAGGTTCGGTTGAGTTTCGATGCTCCAGCCGACCCGGCCGACGTCGACATGATCCGCATCTACGTCAACGAAGGCACCGGCTTCCAGTACATCATCAAGACTCCCATTGATGGCTCACCGGCATTGTTGGGAACGGTCTGGGAGCTCGACACGACCGATCCGGTGACCTGGTATATCGGTGTGTATCCGGTAAACGGAGAGGTAGCGATCGCCATGACGTTCGCGGACGTGGCCGGTAACGAGTCCGGTTGGAATCCCATCAACGTCAACGCGCTGCCGACCAGCTGCTAGGTGACCTCAGCGGGGCGGATCCCCCGCGAAGTTGAGCGCAACCGGGCCGAGAACCTAGCGTGGCCCGGTGGACAACAACGACACGATCTTCATCGACAACGAACACGTCACCGCCCTCGCCACCGACCGGATCACGGTTATCAACCCGGCGACCGAGGAAACAATAGGTTCCGTACCGGATTGCGGGCCGGCCGATATCGATCGGGCGGTCGCGAGTTCGACCGCCGCGTTCAACGGCGAATGGCGGACCTGGACGCCTGATCAGCGGGTCGATGCGCTCTCCCGATTCTCCCAAGCCATCCAAGCCCGAGCTCAGGACTTCGCCGACATCATCACTGCCGAGGTGGGAACGCCGACCACCCAGTCGATCATGGTGCAGGTTTTCGCTTCCACCATGGTTCTCGACCAGTACGCCGCGGTGGCCCGGGAATATCCGTGGCAGGAACAACGGCAGGGATCGTTGGGTCAGCGAGTGCTGATCAACAAGCAGCCGGTCGGGGTTTGCGCCGGGATCGTCCCGTGGAACGTGCCGCTGTTTATCGCCGCGATGAAACTCGGACCGGTTCTGGCTAGCGGGTCCACCATGGTCCTCAAGACCGCGCCGGAGACGCCCTTGCACGGCCGGCTTCTGGGCGAATGCATCAAAGAAGCCGGTATCCCTGATGGTGTGGTCAACATCGTGTCGGCCGACCGGGTTGGATCTGAATATCTGGTGCGTCATCGAGACATCGACAAAGTGTCGTTCACTGGTTCGGCTTTGACCGGCTCAATCGTGGCGTCAATCTGCGGCGAGCAGATCAAACGGTGCACGCTAGAACTCGGCGGGAAATCGGCAGCCATCGTGCTCGACGACGTTGACCTTGATGCCGTGATGTCAGACCTGGTGATGTCGGGGATGCTCAACACCGGCCAGGCCTGCGGTGCCCAAACCCGAATCTTGGTTCCCGACAGCCGTCACGACGAGATCGTGGAGGCGCTCGCCGCCGCAGTGGGCGCACTGCCTTACGGCGATCCGACCGATCCGACGATGGTGCTGGGACCGCTGGTGTCGGCCCGTCAACACGAAAAAGTGGGGGGCTACTTGGAAGCCGGTCGGGCGGCGGGGGCCGTGGCGGTCACCGGCGGGTCGCTCGATACGTCCTTTGGGCAGGGCTATTTTGTGCAGCCCACCGTGTTCGCTGGGGTCACCAACGACATGACGATCGCCCGCGAAGAGATCTTCGGACCGGTTTTGTCCTGCATCCGTTACGGCACGGTGGAGGAAGCGATCGCCATCGCCAACGACTCCGACTACGGCCTGTCTGGCTCGGTGTGGACCACCGACCACGATCGGGCGGCGCAGATCGCCGGGCAGATCCGCACCGGCGTTGTCGCGGTCAACAGCTCCGCGATCTTGGACATGGCCAGCCCGTTCGGCGGGTTTAAGAAGAGCGGGATCGGCCGAGAGCTTGGACCAGAAGGGATCGCCCCGTTCACCGAGATTCAGTCGGTGTTACTGCCGGCCTGATCGTCGCAGTCGGGTTGGTCAGTCGGTGCTGTTCATCGACTCGAGGACTGCCCCCATCTGCGCCCACACTGCGTTTACCGCCTGCAAGGGGCGCACCATCACCTTGAACTCGACGATCTTGCCGTGGTCGTCGCAGGTGATGATGTCCACTCCGTTCACGTACTTGCCCTCGACGGTGGTCTCGAACTCGAGCATCGCAGTGTGGCCGTCGAGTACCTCCTTGGTGTAGCGAAACCCTCCGCTACTCGACTGGTTGGCCACCGCGTCAGCCACCGATGTTGCGCCCTCACCGGGGAGGGCCTGACCGGCAGCGCTCAGGTACATGGTGGTCAGGACCTTGCCCTTCTGCGGGGTGAATACCACCGGTGACAGGAACACGACGTCATCGTGGAGGAGTTCGTCGAGTCCTCCGGGAAGGTCGCCGCGCATATGCCGGTGCCAGCGTTCTATGAGTTCGTGGATTGGTCCGTCGGCCATGGCGTGACCCTAGTGGCGATGTGGTGACGGTCCGCGATCAGGTGGCGGGCATAGTGATGCGCCGTCGCCACGGCCCGCTGGCGCGATAGGCGAGGGCGATCATCACGAACTGCAGCGGGAGCCGGACCCACGAGACGACCTGTTCGGAGGCGGTGCGGTTCCGCCAGTCCCAAGTCATGTAGAGGTTGGCGGGGTACACGGAGACCAACAGCACGGCGAGGGCGATGGCCCCGCGGCGGCGCCAGCGCGGCACAAACAACATGGCTCCGACGACCAGTTCGGCCACGCCGCTGGCGAGTGTCCAGAACCGCGGTGATGGCGGCAGCCAGGGCGGCACGATTTCATCGAAGAAACTCGGGTTGATGAAATGAGCGATCCCAGCCGCGGTGATCCCGATGCCGAGGCCGATCGCTAGGCCAGGTCGAGGTGAGGTCATGGGGGAGCACCCTACCGGACCGACCGGTAACGCACGGCGCTCCAGCTACCTGCGTTCGAGGGTGGCGTCGGCCGCATCAGAGTCGAGCGCGGACAGTTTAGTTTCGATGGAGCGTTCGTGCTTGCGATGCACGGTGAACCGAGCTGGGGCTACCTCTACCGCAAGATGATCCCGCCGATGGTCGCAGCTGGCCTACCGAGCGGATAGTCCATTGGCTATGGCGGCTGGTCTGACGACTAGGGTTCGATCGTCAGATGCAAGGGGGATGGCATGGGTCAACGACGACGGTGGGTGGCAACGCTGATGGGTGTAACGCTGGCCGCCGCCTGCAGTGGCGGAGGTTCGGCCGAGACGGGCACCGTCCTGCGAACCCAAGGCGATATTGCCGTTGACGACAGCGCAGTCACTACCTCGCCGCCAACCAACGAAGACGGCGAGAGCGAGGAACAAACTACGGGCGATACCACCACCACCCTTCCTCAGGAAGAACTCACCGCCGGCGAGGAGTTCTTCCTCGCAGTCGAAGAGTTCTCCAGCTGTTTAGATGCCGACGGATTCACCTTCATGGGGGTTCCTGACGCCACTCTCGGACCTGATGATCCCCTCAACCAGCCCGCCTACCTCGAAGCCCTCGGAGCCTGCGCGGCTCGCAGTCAGATTCTCGAAAAGATCCAAGCGGCCGACGCCGAACGAGCAGAACTCAGCCCAGCCGAGATCGAAGAATCAAACCGCACCTACCTCATCTTCCGGGAGTGCATGGTGGGTCGAGGCTGGCAGATTCCTGAACCAACACCGGACGAAACGGGGCTTCTCTTTGCCGGGTATCAAGCGGCCGCGTCCTGGCAGGCACCCCCCGGGGAAGCCATCGCGGATAGCGACGACGTAGAAGAATGCGCCGATCAAGCCGACGTCGATCTCGGGTCGAACTCATGATGGGTGACCGGCGCCGGATCGTGGCCCTTATCGTCACGGTGTCGATCGTCGTGGGGGTGGCGGTGGTCTGGCAGGCCACCGGAGATTCAGGAACCGCGGAACAACCCCGGGAAATCCTCACCGACAGCGTCGGGCGTCAAACTTTGCGAGACCAACTCACCATCAACGGTGAGCTCCGACGAGACGAACTCCAAACCATCAACTCGCCATTTGACGGGCGGGTGAGTCAGGTCAGCATCGATGATGGTGACGAGATCGCCGCCGGAGACGTGCTGCTGGCCCTCGACGGGCGCCCGGCGGTCGCCGCTAACGGCCAGTTCTCGTTTTATCGGTCGCTTGACGTGGGGTCCGACGGCCCCGACGTGTTGCAGCTCGAACAGATCCTTGTCGATGCCGGGTTCGACCCGGGCCGGGTGGATCGGCTCTACACCGAAGACACCCGCGATGCCCTCCGTCGCTGGCAGACCGTGTACGGCTATGGCGGCGCCACCCCAGAACCGGTCGAAACCGTAATCGTCACCCTCGAAAGCGGGAACGGCTACATAGTCGGCGACAAAGACACGCGGGCGATCAAGATCGGGCCATCGGTCCCCGCAGATCTGCCGGTGCGTCGCCAAACCGGCACCGGTGCATCAACCTCACTCGTGCGGCTGCTGGCCCAGCCGCTGGTGGAAGCCATGTCGATTCCGGCCATTGGTGTGCAAACCCCAGAAGCGACGGTCACCGAAGGCGGCACCCTCACCGTGACCCTGACCGCCAATCCCGCCCCTTTGGTGGACACCCAAGTCCAGCTCACGTTCGGCGGTGACGCCACCGGTGGCGATCAGGACGATGTGGCCAACCCCGACATCGACGTCGACTTCCTCAACGACCCGTTGGAAGACTCTCCGATTCTTTGGCCGGCCAACGCCACAACCTTCACCCTCACGCTTGAAACGTTGGCCGATGACGTTGACGAAGAAGACGAAGAGTGGACGCTCGCGGTTTCTCCCGAACAGGTCATTGGTGAAGGAATCAACTACAACCCGGCCCCGATCAACACCATCACCGTAACCATCGAGGACGCCACCGAAGATCAGGTTCCGACCTTCTCGGTCAGTGTCGAACCCGACGACCGGGAAACCGACGAAGGCGACGGAGCATCGTTTACCATCACCGCCAACACCGAACTTGGTCGAGAGGTTGAGGTGTATTACACCCTGTCGGGAACGGCCACCGTCGACGACGACTACGTCGACCAAGGGGACCGGCCGCGGTTCACCTTCCCGGCCGGCGACGACGAGTTCACGTTGACCATCGACACCGTGCAGGACAACGTCATCGAACCGTCCGAAACCCTCACCATGACCCTGCAAGCCGCCGATGACGCTCAGCAGTACCAGTTGGGATCGACGATCAGCGGCTCCGTTGTCATCGAAGACGAAGACGATCCCGAACTCACCATTGTTGGTAGCGAAGTAACGGTCGCCGAAGGTGGGTCGATCGCGATCACCATCGTGGCCGACGAACCGCCCAGCCGCGACATCTCGGTGGATTACCGGGTAGACGGCACCGCCACCATGGGCGTTGACTTCGCGGTCCTTACCGGAACGGTCACGTTCCCGGCGGGGGCCAGCCAGGTGCAGTTGATGATCCAAACCCTTGACGACGACGTGGTGTTTATCCCATCCGACCTCATCATCGCTGATTGGCCGGCCAGGGTTGGCACCGTGTTCGTCGACGAAGGAGAAACGGTGCAGTTGGGGCAGCAACTCCTCACCCTGACCGAACCTGACTTCACAGTGAACCTCTTTGCCAACCCCACCGACCGTTCCGAGCTGGCCCTAGGACAAACCGTGCAGGTCGAACTCGAAGCAGGAAACCAGACGGTCGAAGGGGTCATTATCGAACTCGACGACGCGGCCAGCATTTCCGAATCGGGAGCAGAACGTTACGAAGGGGTGGTGGATGTCCGAGACGACCTGGTTGCGGTCGACGGGGCCAGCGTCACCATCGAGGTAACGCTGGAAGAGCGCATCGACGCAATGGTCGTGCCGCGGGCGGCAGTCTTCCAAAACGGGACCGGACAACCTGCGGTTCGAGTCATTGACCCCGAGACGTTGCAGCAACGCGAGGTTGTCATCGAGGTGGGGATCCAGGAGGGTTCCTACACCGAGGTGGTGAGCGGGCTGGTCGGCAACGAGATCGTCGTCATCGACGTGACCGGCGGATGAGTTCGTCGCCGCTCCTGCGCCTCCAACAGGTTTCCCGCATCTACGGCGAGGAAGTTCAGGTTCATGCCCTTGATCGGGTTGATCTAACGATCAACGTCGGTGAGTTCGTTTCTATTGTTGGGCCGTCCGGCTCAGGAAAATCGACGATGCTGGGCCTGCTCGGGTTGCTTGACCTTCCCAGCCGCGGCGAGTTGATGGTTGAAGGCACTCCGGTCGGCGATCTGTCGGACCACCAGCGCAGCCGGCTGCGAGGTGACGTGGTTGGCTTCATTTTTCAGCAGTTTCACCTGATCCCTCATCTCGATGCTCGACGCAACGTCGAAACCGCCTTGCTCTACCGCAACCTCAGCGCCCGAGAACGACGGGATCGGGCCATGAACGCGTTGGCCACCGTCGGATTGGATCATCGGCACGAGCATCGACCGGTACAGCTCTCCGGGGGGGAGCAGCAACGTTGTGCCATCGCCCGGGCCATTGTCACCGAACCGCGCCTGCTGCTCGCAGACGAACCAACCGGCGCACTGGATTCAACAAACGCGACCAACGTGATGGAACTTTTCCGAGCGTTGCACGATGGTTCTCGGGCGATCGCCATCGTGACCCACGATCCGGCAGTAGCGGCAGCAGCCGATCGACGGGTATCGATGCGCGACGGACGTATCGTGGCCGACGATCGGCTAGAAGGCGGTGACCGGGTCGCCGGGTTTGGCGGGACGATAGGCGGGTTGACACCGTGATGGCCTTCCGAGACCTCCTCGGGGTGTGCATCGGAGGTTTGACCGCCCGCTGGAGCCGAACTTTGCTGATCATGCTGGGTCCGGTTATCGGGGTAAGCGCCATCGTCGCTGCAGTGGGTTTGACCGAATCGGCCAAAGGCGACCTGCAACAGACGCTGGCCGCGCTCGGCGACAACCTCATCAGGGTTGAGGCATCGGGTTCGTTTGGCACCGATGATCCGGTGCTACCAGACGATGTGGTGGCCCGAGTGAACCGGCTCGCCACCGTGGAAGGCGCGACCGCTACTCGTTCCATCAGCGGAGTCATTACCACCCCATACGAAGCAGCCCGCGACTACTACACCGCGTTCCCTACGCCGGTGCTTACCGCCGATCGCTACTTCCTTGAGGTGATGCAGGTGTCAATGGTGTCGGGTCGTTGGCTGAACTCGTTCGACTCGGACCAGGCGGCACGAACCGCAGTGATCGGGATCGGGTTAGCCGACGAGTTTGGATACCGAGAAGGGAACCGGACGATCAAACTCAACGACCGCGACTTCGGGGTGGTTGGGGTGGTCGAGCGGTACCCACTAGACAGCGTTTTCGATAACGCTGTGTTTATCCCGATGACCACAGCCGATCGGGAATTCGACGCCGGAACCGAACCCGACACGGTGTACGTCCGGTCCGATCCGGCGTTCACGCTCACCACCCAGGACGCGTTGCCGGTAGCGGTCAACCTCGGAAGCAACGATGAGGTCGTGACTTCGGTGCTGAGCGACGCGTTGGAAGCCGAAGCGGCCGCCGATTCGACGTTGCAGATCATTGTGGCGGCGATGGGGTTGTTGGCGTTGGTGGTAGGCGGAGTCGGTATCGCCAACGTGATGTCGATTTCGGTCATCCAACGCTCGGCTGAGATCGGTATCCGTCGAGCGTTAGGCCATGGACGGCTGGTGATCGCCGCGCAGTTCCTGCTGGAGTCGGTAGCGGTCGGTTTGCTGGGGGGTCTGGCGGGGGCGCTGGCTGGAATTGGGATCGTGGTGCTGGCGAGCCGGATCGCCGGATGGGTGCATGTGTTATCTCCCGGGCTTGATCTGTTTGGCGTGGTTTTGCCGTCGCATACGGCGGGGATCCCCACCCTGTACCTGATCGGGGTGGGGGCGGCGCTGGCCACCAGCGTGGTCGCCGGCCTGTACCCGAGCGTCAAAGCGTCGCGTTTGGAGCCACTAGAGACGCTTCGTCTCGGATAGCGCCGGCGAGGTCATCGTGACCTGATGGTCGTCTTTGACGAGGTAAACCGGAGCGCGATGTCGAGTCGCAAGCCAGCGCTCAGCCTTCTTCGTTTGTTTCTTGGAGATGTTCTGCCTAGAAGTCGTTAACTGCAGCCAAAATCTTTGCGATCGAGGTGGAGCGTCATCAGTTACGGCCCAGTTCGTTCCACCGCTTGGTGGCGGCAGCGAGATCAGCGGATCGGTTTGCTTTGAGTTCTTCATCTTCAGCAAGAAGAGCGGTATCTGCGTTGTCGCGCCAACGTTGGTGTGCTTCTTCACTGTTGGTTTCGGCAAACGTCACACCGGTCAGGGTTTCGAAGGTGTGACGCTTCGCGCTGTCCCGCTGTGGTGAAGGCGAGTTTTGGTCGGTGCGGTGCACCCAGTCGATCCAGTTCAGAGCGTCGCGACGGCGGGGTTTCTGTTTCGCCTCAGGGTTCAGTTCTTTTAGGTCGGTCCCACAGCGCAGAAAAAGGCCACGGTGCCGGTAGCGAACTAACAGGATCGGAAGGCCGGTGCGAGGGTCGTTGCCGAACCGGTCAAGCACGGTGTGCCACCTTGGAGCGAGCGGGAGCCATTGTTCAAAAATGTCATATGGTGCCTGACGAGCCTGGCGAGATTCGCCAGCCCAACGTTCAACCGGGGATGTTGCGCTAGGCGCCCGTATCGATAAGTACCATCTCAGCTGGTCTCGATTGATTCTCATTCCGGCTCTTGTTACCGGATCTGAGTAGGTGCAGATCTCTCCGATCATGAAGCGGGGTCCCCAAGGGATTATTTGAACACCAAGGGAATTTGGTCGCCCGAAATTCACGGGTCTCCCCTGACTCATTTTGGGTGATTCGAACATGACGTCAACAAGGCCCTTTATGCCGTTGGGACCGAGTGCGATGTCCTTTCGAAACAGATTTGGTTCCATGAACCGAAGAACCATGGCATCGTCTTCGTACCTCTCTGCACGGTGCCGTGTGAACCATGCACAGGAATCACGCATCTGACCTCCCACCGTGTCGCCAACCATGAATCCCTCTTGGTGATACGGATGATTGAGGTGGATGACGTCGGGGATGTTGGCACCGAAACGAGCGTCGAGGTCTGGGTGTTCGCGGTTTGGCAGGTCACGGGTCCGCCAGCACAGGCCAAGGCCAGCAGGGATGGGATGTTGGTTTGTCATAGTGAGCCATCATGGCTAGGGGGGTGTGACAACGGTTCGTGGAGACGCTCGGGGAGTTCACGAGGGTTAGTGGCCGCCTTCGACGAGAAACCCGGCGTTTCTTAGACGTTCCGCGAGCCGACGTTCGGCTTTTTTGGCTTGTTTCTGAGTCATGTACGCCTTGCCTGCCATGAGCTGCCGGTTCAGTGTCGTGCCGTGGTTGCGAACGACGCGGCTAAAGAGGGGGCCTTTGTTGTTGCGTGCTCCGGTGAGGTGTTGTTGTAGGCGCTCTTCGACCGGGAGTGAGGTTTCGCCGACGTAAACGTGCCCGGCTCCTATCTCGGTTTGTTTTGGGTCGTTCAAGTTGACAACGTAGGTCCGCCAGACCCTGCCGTCTCGGTTGACGGTGTATCCCTTGCGTTTGAGTTCTGCACTTATGGCAGTCTGCTGCGTTTTGGCATCGTCCTGGAGCAGTGGTTCTTGTGATGAGAGGTCGTGTCGGATCCGGAGAACGCGACCGTGCGCCCACTTGTGGCGCTTGGAGCGGCTGTTGCGCAGATCAGTTGCGAAGTCCTCGGCTGATTTGAGCGTTCTCGCAACCAGAAGGTTTGGCCGTTTGGGGTCGCGCCGGGGTACGACGTCCTCGAGTTCGAGGACCACGACGTTGTAGTGGCGGTCGTCCGTGGTTGAGGAGCTGGGCATGTGAAGTGGCTTCCTTGGGTTTAGTCGTCTTCGTGGGAGAGCATCTGGTTGACGTCGTACTGGTCAAAGTGGACTGGTGGTGTTGAGTCGTTGTTGAGGAAATTGACGAGTTGTTCGAGAGCTAGCTGCTTCAGGCATTGAACGTCATCGTCGGATTTGTGCCTGATGATGCGACGAGAGCTAGGAGAAATCTGGTTACGGCGGCGTTCTTCGTACTGGGAGCAATGCTCTGCTACCTGGCGCGTTTGGTACCGAATGACAGCGATGATTTCTGGTCGATGGTGTTGTACTCCGTTCTGCTCGCGCTTGGCGTCGGGGCACTCACTGCACGACCTTCCTTGTATCTCTTGGCAAATGGGGAGAGGTTAGGGAAAGCATTCGTTTGGGGGGTCGCAAGATCCTTTGTTCTCGTGCTCAGCAACAAAGCTTTTCAGGTCGTCTGGTTCCCACTTAACGCGACAGTCGTTCTGATCTTTGTCCTCGGCATTACCCAATACGATCTCACCGACCTTGATCACGGAGCGCCGCTTTGGCTCGACTGGGTTGAATATCCTCCGATTCTTCAGATCCCGTTCTGCGTGATCGCAGCCCTGAGTCCGGTTTCGCCGTTTTTGCTGATGATGAAGAAGTATCTACTCAAGAATGCGAGCAAGGAGTGGATGGAGAAGATTTTTGGGTCTGATCGGTACCTTCGAATGCTGGAAGAGCACCTAGAGGAAGATCACGGCAAGAAGCGGCGAAAGAAGGCCCCTAAGAGTTCACCGTCTAAGAGGTTCTTCGACGGCTTGTCCTCCTAACCCGGCTGCTGGTTGCGCTTATACATCTTGCTGGGGCCGGTCGTCTTGCATCTCGGGCAGTAGTTGTGCTGGCCCCTTTTCGGAGCGCGGCCGAGGCGTTCGTAGTAGTTCCCGCACGCTGAGCACACTGCGGTTGGGGCGATGCGACCTAGCCGCGTGGCCAACTGAAGCCCGATAGCGCCGAAGAGGCCTTCGGGCCGGAATCGCTCCCTTGAAATTTCAGTGGAGCTGATGGGAATCGAACCCACGACCCCCTGCTTGCAAAGCAGGTGCTCTAGCCAACTGAGCTACAGCCCCGAGAAG
>JAFMKU010000108.1 GCA_017852795.1 Candidatus Neomicrothrix sp. | reverse complement strand
GACGACCCGCTCGCCGGACAGGGTCGCGGCCGTGTGCATCGCCGTTCCGTCCATAATGAGACTCGCCTGACAGGGGCGCGGCGGGATGTATCGGTGCGACGCCGTCCGAAGGGCGAGGCGCATAGCTCACGCTTACCCTGAGGCTCACTCAAGCGGCCTTATCGGGGAGGGCCGGTGGCCGCGAGTTGACGTGGCCGGGGACCGATTCGGTGGACGATTCATACGTCTCATCGGCAGTGGAGGCAGTCTTGGGAGTACCGGGCCAGCGCACGCAGCCGACCGATCACGTCTATTCGGATGTGGATCACCTGGTCGCTCACGCCCTCCAGTCCAACGATGCGTTCGTGACCACGGACTGGAAGACCATCCTCAGATTCCGCAAGAAGCTGGAAGCCCTCGGCATCCGGGTGCTTCCGCCAGACGAGGCAGTCAGACTCGTCGAACCCTGAACATCGCCGACAACCCCTCCGAGAACCCGAATATTCTCTCCGTCGTCACTGGTCACCATTAGGCTTCGGGCGAGGCGCCGGGGAAACCGACTTGGGGGTCATCAATGGCGGTCTGGCTCGTTCGGGCGGGGAAGCAGGGGCAGCACGAGCAGTGGTGCCTGGAGACCAGCACGGTTGGATCGGGCTGGCGGGAGATTCCCGACCTGACCGGCGCGACCACGCGCGAGGACGTCCAGAGGATCGCTGAGCGGTTCTTCTCCGGCTCGGCGCTGCCGAACTACACGGGGCAGCTGTGGCGGCTCCGTCACGGCATCGCGGTCGGGGACCTCGTCGTGGTCCCGCTGAAGACCACCTCGCAGCTCGCGATCGGCCGGGTGACCGGCCCCTACCGGTACGACGCCTCCCAGGAGGAGGTGCACCGGCACACGATCCCGGTCGAGTGGCTCGTGACCGACCTCCCGAGGACCGCGGTCGGGCAGGACCTCCTGTACTCGCTGGGTTCCGCGATGACCGTCTGCGCGATCAACCGCAACGATGCGGAGTGGCGGATCGGCAGGCTCGTCGAGACCGGCCGCGACCCTGGTGCACGGGTGCAGACCAAGTCGCAGACGGCCGCGGCCGCACCGGCCGCGGCGGCGAGCGGGTTCGACGGGGATGAGACGGTTGAGGAGGCGGAGGACCTGGACCTCGAGCAGGTCGCGAAGGACCGGGTCATGGCGCTGGTCGCCGAGCGGTTCGCCGGCTACGAGATGCAGAACCTCGTCGCCGCAATCCTCAAGGCCCTCGGCTATGTCGTTGACGTTCCGCCGAAGGGTCCCGACGGTGGCGTCGATGTCGTCGCGTGGTCCGGGCCGCTCGGGCTGGACTCCACACGGGTCATCGTCCAAGTGAAGAGCGGTGACAGCAGGGTCGAGGGTCCGACCGTCCAGCAGCTCCAGGGTGCGATCACGACCCACGGCGCCGACCACGGCCTGTTGGTCGCCTGGGGTGGGCTGACCAGTGCTGCGGCGCAGGCGGTCCATTCCCAGCGGTTCGCTATCCGCGTATGGGGCGCGAGCGACCTCATCGCGATGATTTACCGGACCTACGAGCAGCTGCCGGGGGAGATACAGGCACAGCTGCCGCTGAAGTCCGTCTGGATCCCGGTGGAGAGCGGGGAGTAACTCGAAGCGGGGCCAAGGGGGCGAGGGGCGAACATGCAGACACAGACGTACCGCCGGTTCTGGACGCTGATAGGGGCCTACGCGGGGACTGTCGCCCTGCTGGCGGTCTCCGGCGTCGGACTGCAGCTCCTGCTGCGCGTCGCTGGGAGGACGACGCCGCTGACGGTCGTCCTGCTGCTCTGGGTCTTCCTCGTCGTGCTCCGGCATCCTCTGCCGGGGGAGCGTCGACTGCGCGGGCTCCGGTCGGCTTCGCGGGTGCAGCAGGCGGTCAGCCTCGTCACCGTCGTCGCAACGGCGATCGTGACCGCGGCTGGTGTGGACTTCTGGTTCGAGGGAGACCTGGCCGGAGTAGCCGCGGGGCTCGCCGGTGTGGCCGGGTTCGCCTACTGGGGGGTGTTCCGTCGGACGAGTCCCGCGGGCCTGCGGGTGCACCTGACGGTCCGTGAACTCAGCGCGGCGGGGGTGCTCACGGCCCTGCTCGTCGCCGAGTTCGTCGCCGGCTTCTTCGAGGACTCGCCGGTTCTGCCGGTCGCACTGGGGGCAGTGGCGGCTGCGCTGCTGTTCACCGAGCAGCTCGCGGAGCGGGTGTCGTGGTTCGCGCGACGCAGCCCGTTCGAGCAGATCGTCCTTCCGCTCATCGGACTCGCGCTCGCTCTTGCCGCGGTCACCTCGACGGGGGAGGCGCTGTTCTGGGCCGGCATGATCCTGCTGCCGGTCTGGTTCGCCGCACCCGAGCTCTACGCCATCGCGGGACGTCTCGGTGGACGCAGGCGGGTCGTCGACCTACTCACGGAGCCTGAGGATCCGATCGAGCGGGCGATCGGCCGCATCAAGGGCACCTACCGGCGGGTCGCGATGCGGACCCGCTGGGAGGCGGGGGAGGAGATCCCCGACGAGCTGCTGTTCGAGGACGCCGGAATGGGTAACAAGTTCGCCCTCGGCGCCCAGAACCCGCAGATGCGCGGCGGCGAGGACCTCCCCGACCTGCTGCCGGGCGAGGTAGAACTCGCCCGCATCACGCTCCTGAAGACCACCCATGGCGAGGTGACCTGCCTGCGGGCCATCCGAGCAGGCGATGACGCAATGGACCTGCGGATGGTCGACGAGTACGAGACCGAGTTCGCCCTGCCGTTCGACCGCGCCCAGGGGACGCTCGCCGACTGGCAGATCGTCGATCTGTTCGCCCGAGCCGAACCCTCCCCACTCGAGGCCGGTCCGTTTGCGGTCCACTCCAACCGCTTCCCGGACCTGCTGCGGGCGTTCGCGGACCGGTTCCCCGACGAGATGCGACCCGAGGACATGCCGGGGACCGTGGCGATCGCCCTGCGTCTCTGGGCGCGTCTGCTGCTGCTGTCGGTCAGGTGGGCGGTCCGGGGGACGTTCGACTTCCGCGGGTCCGCAGCCACACTCGAGATCCGCGCCTACATCACCATTGCACTGATTGTCCGTGGACTGCTGAACGCGCTCGTTCCAGAAGCTGCCCCGTTGCTGTACCTGCTCCTGGTTCCGACCCCGGCTCTGGTCGTGCGTCGGATCCGTGCGATCGGCGTACCAACATTCAAGGCGGACCTTCCGAAGGTCGTGCTGGGCGCAGTGTTCGGTGGCGTCGCCGGTGCGACGCTGCTCAATCTGCCGCTGCTCTGGGGCCCCCTCCTCGCCGCCTACCTCGTGGCCATCCTCTACGTCGCATACCGCCAAGGGCCGACGGAGGACCGGCTGCTGGCCCGGCAACTCGGACTATGGGGGGATCCTTCGGGCAGGTGCGCCAGAAGAAGGTGACATCAACAGCGGGGAGAAGGGGAAACCGGTGACGTGGTCGAAGAGGCGCTGGACGCTCACAGTGACGCCGGAGGGCGTGACCTACCGGGGGCGCTCGGGGACGGCCGCTGCAGCGGCCGAACAGCTGCTCAAGCTCAAGGTTCGCCGCACGTGGTTCATCTGGACACTGCGGAGCCCAGCGGGACGCCTCGCGTGGCTGCCAGGGCTGAACCGAACCGAGGCCGAGCAGCTGGCACGTGAGATCAGAAGAGCGGGCCTCCACGATCAGCTCGACGCCGCTGGCGCATGGATCGCGGATGTCGACCGGACCCTGGACCGGTATCGGCGGGAACAGCGCTGGCTCCCGCTCGAGGAACTTCAGCGACTGGAGACCAGTCGACCCGATAGGACGCTCCGCGAGCGCCTGACAGCCACCGGGATCTGGGACCTGCTCGAGCAGGACCAGGCCGACACGTTCGCACACCTCGAACGCGACCTCGGGACTGAGGTTGAAGCGCTGAACGAACAGACGATGCGGAAAGAGCTTCAAAGTCGTGCCGACTTCTTCAGGACTATCGAACGCACCCCTCTCACTGAGGAGCAGGCGAAGGCGGTCGTCTGCTTCGACAACCGTGTCCAACTACTCGCAGCCGCGGGCTCCGGAAAGACATCCGTGATGGTTGCCCGAGCCGCCTACGCAGTCGCCCGCGGATTCGTGCGACCCGATCGAATCCTGCTCCTCGCTTTCAATCGTGCCGCTGCTGACGAACTCCAGGAGCGGGTAAGCGAGCGGTTCGCCGCATCGGGCATCGAATCCACTGGTGTCCGCGCATCGACCTTCCACGCGTTCGGATTGGACTGCATCGCCCGGGCGACAGGACGAAAGCCATCGCTCGCGCAGTGGGTCGAACAGGGCCAGGATGCTCGAAAGATTCTGGAGATCGCGGAGAGGCTCAAGGCCGAAGATCCGCAGTTCAGGGTCGCATGGGCGGAGTATCGGCACGTCTACGGGCGCCAGCGCTATCCGCTCGGCGAGGAGCCGCCGGACGCCCGTGACCCAGAGTCACGAAAGCCCGGCTTCAACACTGTCCGAGGCGAGATCGTCAAGAGCCATGGCGAACGCATGATCGCCGACTGGCTGCTCCTGAACGGCGTTGAATACGAGTACGAGAAGTCCTACACCGTGGACCTTTCCGACCAGAATCATCGCCAGTACCGACCGGACTTCTATTACCCCGGCATCGACGCCTGGCATGAGCACTGGGCCATCATGCACGACGGACGCCCACCCCAGGCCTTCGCCGGATACCAGGAATCAATGGACTGGAAGAAGGGAACTCATGCCGAGCATGGCACCGACCTGATTGAGACCACTTGGGCACAGGTCATGCGTGAAGGACTTGGGCCTCTGGCTTCACAGCTCACCGAGCGCGGGGTAGTGCTCCAGCCCGACGAACGGCGGATGAAGCGACCTCAAGGGCGGGACCTCTCCGTGAAGGAGACGGATCTTGCTCGCCTGATTCTCACCTTCATGTCGCACGTCAAGTCCTCCGGGCTCACCTGGGAGGACATCGAGTCCAAGCTCACCGAGGCCGGGGAGGAGTTCGCCGTCGGGCGCGCGAGGGTCTTCATGGGCATCTACTGGAAGATCCATGACCGGTGGGAGACCGAACTCGCTCAGGACCACAGCATCGATTTCAACGACATGCTGCTCCAGGCAGCCGACCACGTGCAGTCGGGTCGATACCAACCGCCCTACGACCTGATCCTCGTCGACGAGCTGCAGGACACCAGCCGCGCTCGGGCCAAACTCATTCAAGGGCTCGTCGGTCAACCGAGCCGCTACCTGCTCGCTGTCGGAGACGACTGGCAAGCCATCAACCGATTCGCCGGCGCGGATATCTCAGTCATGACCGAGTTCGAGGACTGGTTCGGCCATGGGCCCCAGCTCGCCCTGACCAAGACCTTCCGGTGCACGCAAGCGATCTGTGACGTCGCCCGCGAGTTCATCATGAAGAACCCGTCCCAGTTCGACAAGGAGATGACGTCTGCTCACGGTCCTGGTGGCACGCCTGTACATGTCCTCGGCCCACCACCACCTGAGGAGGGTGATGAGCGACCAATGACGCGAGACGAGAAGACGCGTCGAGCAGTCGCACATGCCCTCAAGGGGCTCGCCGAAGATGTCAGGAAGGGCAACGTCACCCCGACCAAGGGGCCCCGAGTCACCGTTGACATCCTCGGGCGCTACTCGTTCGTTCGCGAGAGCTCGGCGGTAGGACGATTCCCGGCGAACCTCGATGTCACGTTCCGCACCGTTCACAGCGCCAAGGGCCTCGAAGCCGACTGCGTCATTGTCCCCAGTCTCATCTCCGACGTGTACGGCTTCCCCAGCGCCATCGTCGATGACCCGGTCTTGGCTCTGGCGATGCCCCGACCGGACGACTATCCCGACGCGGAGGAGCGGCGGCTCTTCTACGTCGCACTGACACGTGCTCGGCAGCGCGTCATCCTCGTGACCCTGAATGAGAACCCATCCCCCTTCATCTTTGAGCTCCTCCAGGACTCGAAGAACGGGGAGAAGGTCACAGCCGAGTTCATCGAGGACGGTGTTGGAGGAACCTGCCGGACCTGCAGGCAGGGTCACCTCCAGTGGAAGACCGGCAAGTTCGGACCCTTCCTCTCCTGCTCCCGCTACCCGGCCTGCGACTTCACCCAGAACTCCGGTAGAGACGCGAAACGCTCACCCCGGACCGGCCGGTATTCCCAGAATGCCGCCTCCAGACGTGGCGACTACAAGGCCGGGGGAACTCGAACGTCGTCGAGGGGCGGCCCGAGGAGGCGCGCCATGTACCCCGGAACCTGTCCTCTCTGCCGAGGCAAGATCGTGGTCGACCAGATGCTGCGCTTGTCTGAATCTGGGTGGGCCCATGATTCCTGCTGAGATAGCCCTGGACTTGCGCGTGCATGGGCGAATCGAGCCATCAGATTCGTGAGTCGGAACGCTCAGTCCGCACCGAACAGCATCAGCGGCGGGAGTGACTGTGGCTGACACTGGCCGAACTCGACATCCAGACCTGCCCTTCCTTGAGGCCCAGACCCGGGCGCGGTCAGTCATCCGCGTAGCTCGGAGCACGCGGCGTGAGCTGCGGGCGACGAAGCTGCGCATCTGGCGGCGTGTCGGCTCGCTGCGCGACACCCACGTGCAGGAGCTCCTGTCGAAGATGGACGTGGCTGACCTACGGCACATCGCCTCCGGCCTGCGGCTGGCACCGCTCGGCCGGGCGGGGATCCGCACCGTCGGTCAGCTCGAGCGCACCGATGCAGCGCGGCTGCGAGCAGTGGAAGGCCTCGGCGCCGAGTCAGTCCAGGCTCTCAAGGCAGCGGCGGCGGAGGCGCGCTCGGAGGCCGAGCAGGGGTTCCGACTGCGCCTGGACCCGGAGAGCCGGCCCTCCGAGCAGACGCAGATCCTCATCGACCTCCACCGGTTCGAGGACCTGCGCGAGCGTCTCCAGACGCTCGAGGCTGCCGAGGCGCGCATCGACCTCGGACTCCGCTACCTGATCGGGCCGTTGGGCACCCTGCTCCGCCGCCTCCAGGGCTGGCTCCCGCTGCCGGTCAGCGGCCGGATCGGACGGGATGCCGGCCGTCTCCGCACCGCTGTCGGTACGCCGGAGGTCGCAGCCGCATCCCAGCTTGAGGACCAGCCAGCCGGCGCGCCCGACCCGGACGGTGTGTGGGGCTGGTTCGAGGGCGACGCCGCCGCGCTCTACGGCACGCTGGAGTTGCTCGGAGGGGCAACACCCCCGGACACCAGCGGCGGTCCACAGTCCGGCCCCAGCGGGCTCAAGGCGCTCGGGAGGGCTGTTGGTGCCGGTCTCGGCGGCCGGCTGCGGGCGGGGGCCGGTGGGGCTCCGCGGGTCCGTGTGGCCGGCAGGGGAGACCCGCTCCGGGGTCACCTCCCGTCCGCGCTCGCGGCAGCCGTCGACGCCCAGACACTCGTCCCCGTCGGCCTCAACGTCACGCTGCGCGGCTACCAGGCGTTCGGTGCGAAGTACGCGCTGCTGCAACGGCGTGTCCTGCTCGGCGACGAGATGGGGCTCGGCAAGACCATCATGGCCCTGGCCGTCATGGCCCACCTCCACGCCGACGGCGAACGCCGGTTCCTCGTCATCGCTCCTAACAGCGTCCTGCACAACTGGGCGCACGAGATCCAGCGCCGCTCCGCGCTCACCCACCACATCCTCCACGGCGGCTCCCGCTGGAACCAGCTCGGACACTGGCGGTCGTCCGGCGGGGTGGCACTCACCACCTTCGACACGCTCCGCACTCTCCAGCTCCGATCCGACGAGCGCATCGCGCTGCTCGTGGCCGACGAAGCCCACTACCTCAAGTCCCCGACCACCCAGCGGACCCGAGCCGTCCGAGCCCTCCTCCCAGCCGCGCAGCGGGTCCTGTTCATGACCGGGACCCCGATGGAGAACAGGGTCGCCGAGTTCCAAGGGCTCTGTCAGATGCTGCAACCCGGCCTGAGGCTCGAGCTCCCTCGCATAGGGTCCACGACGTCCTCCGTCGCGTTCCGTCAGGCCGCCGCACCGGTTTACCTCCGCCGCAACCAGGAGGATGTCCTCCGCGAGCTCCCCGAGCGCATCGACATCGATGAGTGGGTCTCGTTCACCGACGACGACCACGCTCGCTACCAGCAGCTCACCCGGGAGCGCGGCGGCTTCATCCCGCTCCGCCACGCCGCCTACCCGCAGCCTGGAGACGGCGGCCGGTCGGCGAAGCTCGACCGGCTCGCCGAACTCGTCGCCGACGCGGCCGAGGAGGGCCGGAAGGTCGCGATCTACACCGAGTTCCTCCACGTCATCCAGGCGGTCATCGGACGGCTCGAGATTCCCGTCTTCGGCCCGATCCAAGGGGCCGTCAGCCCTGCCGAGCGGCTCCGGATCATCGACGACTTCACCCGGCATGACGGACCGGCCGCCATCGTGGCCCAGGTCCGCGCCGGCGGCATCGGCCTCAACATCCAGGCCGCCTCGGTGGTCATCCTCTGCGAACCGGCCCTGAAGCCCTCCACCGAGGAGCAGGCCATCGCCCGCTCCTACCGGATGGGCCAGACCCGCAGCGTCCGCGTGCATCGGCTCCTGAGCGAGCAGGGCATCGACCCCTTGGTCCGCCAGCTCCTGGAGCGCAAGACCGCCGAGTTCGACGAGTACGTCCGTCCTAGCGCGCTCGCGGACTCGTCCGTATCCGCACGGGACGCATCTCTCACCACGGCTCTCAAGGACTTCGCAGAGCAGGAAGCCGATCGACTAGGGGCAGCCTGAGGCCGACTTCTGGCCACAAGGTCGGGGTAGAGGTCCTGAGCTGGTGTGACGCAGGCGTGAAGTAATCTTGCTCGTGGGGCAAGCAGGGGGAACGTCGCAGGTGCCTTCACCGCTCGAGGACTCTGATCCCCGCGAGTTTGCGGGATATGAGGTGCTCTCTCGCCTGGGCGAGGGCGGTTCAGGGATCGTCTACGAGGCCCGTGATGCAGACGGTTCCCGGGTTGCCCTCAAGGTCCTGCATGCCGAGCTTGCGGAATCGGGCGACCTGCGCCGTCGGCTGGCGCTGGAGGCGGAGGCGCTTCAGAGGGTCCGCGGTGACCGGATTGCCCGGGTGCTCGCAGTCGACGTGGACGCCCCTGTCCCATACATCGTCATGGAGCTCGTGGAGGGCGAGACCCTCGAATCTATGGTGCGTCGGGAGCCGTTGAAGGGCGCGATGCTCACCGGGCTCGCGGAGGGCCTTCTCGAGGCGCTCCATGACATTCATGGGGCCGGCATCATCCACCGCGACCTGAAGCCGTCCAACATCATCTACGGCGCCAAGGGCGTGAAGGTCGTGGACTTCGGCGTCAGCTCCTTCGAGGAGCTGGCCACCTCGACTCGGACTGGCGTCCTGATGGGGACACCGGCGTGGCTCGCTCCCGAACAGGCGACTGGTCAGACGGTCAGTGTGGCCGCTGACGTCCACAATCTCGGGATGGTCCTCGCCTTCGCGGCGACTGGGACGCACCCCTACGGGCAGGGTCGCCCTGATGCGATGCTGTTCCGCATCGTCCATCAGGAGCCCAGCCTTGAGGGGCTTCCTTCTGCGATTCGGCCGATCGTCGAGGCCTGCCTCCGGAAAGATCCGGCTCACCGGCCCTCCCTCTACGACCTCGCCCATCACCTCACCGGGGGGTCGTCTGGTGGTGCGGCGACCTCGGGCTCAACCCGCCTCGACTCGAGGACACGCATCGGTAGCACGACGTCCTCGCTCGCATCGCCGACGAGCCGGCGCCGTGCCCGGCGCAGGCGCCTGGTCGCCGCGGCGACCGTGCTCGTCCTTGCCGCCCTCGGCGCCGGCGGATGGTTCGCGGTTCAGGAGCTCGATGCCCAGGGGCCCCTTGAGATCGTCTACCGGGATGAGACGGACGAGAACCCCCAGCTCGGGGAGGTGGTGCTCGAGGTCACCTCGGGGACGTCGGCGCCGGTGGTCCTCCGAGTGGCCCCGGACAGTTCTGAGGACGAGGTCCGCAGCCAGAGCCGCTGGGTGCTCTCGGAGCCGCTGACGGTCCGCTACAGCCCCTCCTCGGGCCAGAGCGACGCCTACCTCGAGACGTTCGACCTTCGTGATTTCGGGATGAACGCCCTCTCGCGCGACGGGACGGTCACCATCGAGTTGGTGATCGACGACGACGGAGCCTCGCTGGAGGTGCGACCCAGCGCGGTCCCTGGCGGTTCGGACGGCACGCCTGAAGAGGTGTTCCTCGCGCGCGCCGACGAGGCGGAGATCCTCCGGCTCGCCGAGGAGGCCGAGGAGGAGCGTCGAGCGGAGGAGGCTGCCCGGCAGGCCGAACGTGACCGCGAGGTGCAGGCTGAGCGGCAGCGGCAGGAACGTGAGCTCGAGGCGACTCGTCGGGAGCGACTGGCTGAGGTCCGAGCACTCAGGAGCTCCTGCACATCCTCGACACAGGCGCTGTGGGACGTGCAGTTCAGCATGCTCTACTACGTCTGGGACGGATACGAATCAGCTCGTCGCAGTCTCATCACGGGTGGGTCCTTCACGCCGTACCAGTACCAGATGACGATTTACACGCTCGATGGCATCATGGTCGACAACTACAACGCGGCGAACAGTTCCCTCTCCGAGACGCCAGGCGGATCGCGAATAAATCCGGCGGTGAACCGGCTCTTCGACTCCGCCGGGGACCTGATTGATGCGTGGCGTCGCCTCATGGATGCGCTCAGCGTGCCAAAAAATGCCTCCGGTCGGTACTCGGACATCTATCCGAGTGAGCATGCGGCCATCGACCGTGCAAGGGACGCGCTGTACAGCGCCACCTCGTCGCTCAGGGACGCGGTTCGGCAGGATGCTGCGGCCGACTGCGCACGGCAGTATCCGGACCCGTGATGGCCGACACGCTCCGCGATGACGACCCACGCGACATCGATGGCTACAGGGTCCTGTCGCGCCTTGGATCGGGCGCCTCCGGCGTCGTCTATCTGGCCGAGAGTCCCTCGGGGGAGCGCGTCGCGATCAAGCTGCTGCACCGGGAGATCGCGGGTTCCCCGGACGTCCGTGTCAGGCTTCGGAACGAGGCGGAGGCGCTCCGTCGCGTCGACAGCCATCGGGTGGCCCGGGTCCGATCGGTCCAGACAGAGGGGCCAGCTCCCCATCTCGTCATGGACTTCGTTGAGGGCGAGACCCTGGAGGACCTTGTCCGTCGGGCACCCCTGACGGGACCCATGGTCGCGGCCGTCGCCGAGGGGCTCGTGGAGGCGCTGCAGGCGATCCACGCGGCCGGAATCATCCACCGCGACCTCAAGCCGTCCAACGTCATCTTCGGACCCGACGGCGTCCGGGTCGTCGACTTCGGTGTCAGCGCCTTCGACGAGACGGCTGGGACGACCCGGACCGGGGCACTGGTCGGTACGCCGTCGTGGATCGCGCCTGAGCAGGCGACGGGCGAGGTCATCGGGCCCGAGTCGGACGTGTTCCTGTTCGGAATGGTCGTCGCGTTCGCGGCCAGCGGCACCCACCCGTTCGGATCGGGTCGAACCGACGCGATGCTGTTCCGCATCGTCCACGAGGAGCCACAGATCGATGCTGTGCCGTCCTCCCTCAGGCCACTGATCGAGAGCTGCCTCTCGAAGGATCCGGCGGGGCGTCCGACCCTCGCGACCATCGCGGCAGCCCTCCGAGGCGTCGATGTCGCTCGGCTTGCGGAGGAACTGCCGGCTGATCGGACCTACGCGGCCTCGGTGACCCGGATGGGCGCTGCTGCCAGGGCCGAGGTCGCCGGTGCCGCCTCACGGGCGGCGCCGGAGGGCCGACGCAGGCTGCGAATCGCCGTACTCGCCACGCTCGCGGTCCTCACCCCTGCGGCAGCCGGCCTTCTCGCTGCCTTCCGGTTCGTCGACGCCGAGGGGGGCATCGCGATCACCTACGTCAACGCCGAGACGGGCAACCCGCAGCTCCGGGACCCGCAACTGGTCATCACCGGTCCAGACGGAGCCCGCGAGGTCATCGACCTCCCCGCCGAGGCAGGGGAGAGCCGGCGGATCGAGGCGGAGACCCGCTGGACCCTTGGAAGCGAACTCGAGATCGAGTACCTCCCTGCCTACGAGGGGTCGGAGCCGTTCACGACCATCGTCAATCCGCGTCGTAGTGGCATGAACTACTTCTCCCGGGATCGGGACATCCGCCTGAGCCTGACGGTCCGCGACGTGCGAACGGACGTCAGCCTCACGCTCCCGACGCTCTCGGGCGTCAGGCTCGCGCGCGACGAGTTCCTGACTCTGGCGCTCAGACGCCAGAATGAGGTTGAGATCGTCCGGGTCGCGCGACAGGATGCGATCCAGGCGCGCAGCCAGTGCGCCAGTTCGCTTCGCAGCGAGTGGTCATCGCAGGTGAGGCCGGCGCTGGAGCTTCGGGAGAACTACGACGGCTACCGGGAACGCTTCGGTCTCAACGAGGGCGGGACCATCACCCCGGCCCGGTATCGCAACCAGATGATCAACCTCATCGATGCGATGCAGACGGAGTACGCCGTCCTGACGCTGATTGACCCTCCGCCGTCAGATGATGTGGTGGCGGACCTCATCGACCTCTTCGAGGCCTACGGGGCTCTTGTGGATGCCTGGAACGACTACCAGATCGCGCTCATCGCCCCGACGAATCGGGCCGGCCTCTACTCAGATCTCTACCCGCGTCAGTCCCGCGCCGTCGACACCACCCAGAGCCAGTTCTACGTCGAGTCGTCAGCGGTCCGCGCGACCCTTGAACGAGAGGTCCGTGCGACCTGCGACCGCCAGCACCCCCTTCCGGACTAGGACCTTCGATGCCCGAGTCGCGAGCCACTGAGATTGGTCGTGAGGTCGACGGCGGCGTCCGCGTCGACTCCCCACTTGTCTCACGGCGCCACGCACTCCTCACTCGCCGCGACGACGGCTGGTGGGTACAGGACCTGGGAAGTTCGAACGGAACGTTCGTCAACGGCGAGCGCATCGACCGGATGCAGGTAAAGGATGGTGACATCCTCCACTTCGCCGACGTCGCCTACCGGTTCCGGGGCGGCGCGTTGGAACTGGCGCCCGGGGAGACCCTCACGGAGAAGCGACCTGCCGCCCGAGGGCATTGGCGGCCGGTCCTGGTCGGACTGATTGTCGCGTCGCTGGGTGCGGTCGGTGCCTTGCTGCTCTGGCCTGAGGGGTCGAACCCGGTCGGGACGGATCCGACCGATCGTCTCGCTGACTGGGCTGGAACGGACCTCTTCGAGCA
Organism: Candidatus Neomicrothrix sp.; assembly: GCA_017852795.1. Lineage (GTDB taxonomy): Bacteria > Actinomycetota > Acidimicrobiia > Acidimicrobiales > Aldehydirespiratoraceae > UBA11606. The sequence goes on along the minus strand of JAFMKU010000108.1, from coordinate 546 downwards.
GCCGGAGAGCATGACGCAGTTCATCACCCAGGTTCGAAACTCGACCCTGCTCATCGAATGCGGCTCGGGCGGCGGCACTGGCTTCGCCGTGGAGATGGAGCGCGACGCGACCTCCGGCATCACGACCGTCGTGACGAACCACCACGTCGTCGATGCCTGCACGGGAAGCACCGGTCGTGCGACGGTCAAGGGGAACGGGTTCTCCGTCGACGTCGCGGTCGAAGCGTTCGATGCAGCGAGGGATATCGCCATCCTCCGAGTCCCTCGGTCAATCCCGACTCTTCCGGTGTCACGTGAGCCCACCGAGGGGCAGTGGGCGATGGCCATCGGAAACCCGTTCGGGATTGTCGGGACGGTGACCTTCGGTCGCGTGACCAACATCCTCGACAACGACCTCGTCATCACCGATGCCGCGATCAATCCCGGGAACAGCGGCGGTCCTCTCGTCAACTCCCGCGGCCAGGTCATGAGCGTCAACACTTGGACTCTCAACGCGAACACCACCGGGATATCCGTTGGATGGCCCAACATCTGCCGGGTGGCGCT
>JAFMKU010000094.1 GCA_017852795.1 Candidatus Neomicrothrix sp. | reverse complement strand
GGCAAGTTTATGGCGAACCAAATGGTGTTGCGCGGGGGATGCTGTGTGACGCCAGGCGGTCACATTCGTTCCACATACCGCAACTTTTATTATCCTCATCAGAGATGGATGTTTGCGGGATTGCGATTGGCGGAGGACGTTTAATGTCAGACTCTGCTTATCCGCCCGAAGATGACCGGTTCCTCGCCGATGTTATTCATGGGCTTTCGCAAGACCAAAAGGGCCTGCCTCCGAAGTATTTCTATGATGCAACAGGATCTGCATTATTCGACAAGATATGCGAATTGGATGAGTACTATCCGACGCGGACAGAAATAGATCTATTGAGACAAAGAGCGACGGACGTTGCACAGATAATCGACGGCCATCACTTGATTGAGTACGGATCTGGCTCAAGCGTCAAGATTAGAACTTTGTTGGATGCTGCCGACGGATTGGCAAGTTACGTACCCGTCGATATCTCTGAATCGCATTTACTTGCCGCTGCCGACTCCATTTCCCGCGACTATCCTGACCTCGTGGTCATTCCGGTCTGCGCGGATTTTACGCGCGCATTTCCGTTACCGGATGACGTGAATGACGGACAAAAAGCTGGCTTTTTCCCAGGATCAACAATCGGGAACTTCTCGCGTGCGGACGCCCGGTCGTTTCTCGAAATGGCCGCAGACATGCTCGGCGTGAGCGGCAATCTCATTATCGGCGTTGACCTCAAGAAAGATCCAGAGATATTGCACTCCGCATACAATGACAATGAAGGCGTGACCGCAGCGTTCAATAAGAATCTACTGCATCGCATAAACCGTGAATTAGACGGGTCATTTGATGTCGATGCTTTTGAGCATGAAGCGAGATATGTTGCTGGTGAGGGCCGCATTGAGATGCATTTGATCAGCACTCGGGATCAAGAGGTCGAAGTCTCGGGGCACACTTTTCAATTCCGCGCCGGCGAGAGCATTCATACAGAGAATTCTCACAAATACGACGTTGATGAATTCCATGAACTCGGCAGGCAAGCCGGATTTACGCCGGAACGGACATGGACCGATTCACGCAACCTCTTCAGCGTCCACCATTTGCGGGTTGCGGCTTAACGTCCTAGCGATTAGCCGATGCGGCGCACTCAACGCATAGCGGTTCTGACGGGTCGGCGTTAAGACGACCAGGTGCGATCTCCTCATCGCAACTTACGCAATACCCGTAAACCTCTGAATCGAAACGCTTCAAGGCAGAGTCAATCCGAGCGAGTTCGAGGTCTCGCCGTCGTTGAGCCGCCAACGCCATCTCTCTTTGTTGCAACGCGTCCATTCGCGACAGCCGGCCTTGCATCGCCTGGTCTAACTCAACAGGCGCACGATCTTCGGAGGTCGATTTAGACGTCTTAAGAAGATCCGCGCGGCGTTCTTCAAGTTTCTTGCGCAGTACCTTCAAATTGATTTTGGCCGTGGTCGACATACCAAAAAGCGTAGGCCGTGGCCCACTAGAAGGTAAAGTAAAACCGTACAACGTACTGAAACTTCTAGTGCTTTAGAGCGAGATCCGCGAGTTGAAGTGCTGTTGGAATAACTTCCGGCACCGTAGACGCCGCACCAGCTCGCTCCAAAGTTCTTGCGTGTTCAGCATCGCGCGCGCGCGCGTAAACAGTCAATTCCGGTAGTATGTATTTCACAACATTCATGATTTGCACTGCTTTGCCAGGATCATCGATCGCGATCACTAAGGCCCTCGCCTGAGCTAGTCCGACCGCATATAGAACTTCGGGACGTGCAGCATCGCCGAAATAGACAGACAACCCAGATTGTCGTGCAGTCGCAATCGCGTGAGGATTTATATCTAGGCAAACGTAAGGACGATTCGATTCCTTGAGTTGAAGCGCGACCTCCCGGCCGACACGCCCGACACCGATCACGACGATATGATCCGCCAGTTGACCCACGTCTTCTTCTAGCTTGTCGACTGATACTACGGATGCAAGCTCCCATTTCTCAATTATCAACGCAGACAAGCGCACTAAGAGCGGCGTTAACAACATTGAGACCGCCACTGCCACAGCAATGATCTGCGCCATGTCTGAAGGTATAAGGTGGGAGGCGAGCGCGGCCGTTAGCAGGACGAAGGCGAATTCACCGCCCTGACTAAGGTATACTCCGGCTTCGGCGGACTCCGCTGTGGTTAACCCGGTTAAACGCGCCAACACAAAAACAACCACCGACTTCAGGATCATCAAACCGCCAACCAATAGTGCGATGTCGGCACTTCGGTGAATCACTAAGTCGGTATCGACGTTCATGCCGACACCCATGAAAAACAGCCCGAGCAACAGCCCACGATAAGGTTGAATTTCAGCGGCAACCTGATGACGAAACTGGGTATCGGCCAGCAACATGCCCGCCAGCAGAGCGCCGAACGCGAGCGATAGGCCAGCAGTTTCTGTCAGTGCCGCGGCGCTCAGCAATACGAGCAGTGTTAAGCCGGCAAACACCTCAGGACTGCGCAAACCGCTAACCGTGACGAAAACACGTTCC
>JAFMKU010000049.1 GCA_017852795.1 Candidatus Neomicrothrix sp. | reverse complement strand
GACCTGCAACCACCGCTCGATCTGGCCCTCACCCGCGACCGGGCTCAACGGATCCTGGCCCGCTACCGCGACGGCAGTTAGCCGCGGCAACGATCGAAACGAAAGTAAGGTCCTGTGGTGAACGAAGACGAGCTGTACCCGACTGAGCCGCTGCCCGACCATGAGGCAACCGACTCAATCGACCCATCGCACGATCCGTTGCCGGTGGCGCCCGGCTGGCAGGCCAAAGGCCGGAGGTCGCTTCAGCGGTCACTTCGCAACCTCATCGAATGGGTAGCGGTCGCGATCGGTGCGTTGGCCGTGGCGTTGCTCATCAAGGCGTTCCTGTTTCAGGCGTTCTACATTCCGTCAGAGTCGATGGTCCATACCCTCGAGGTCAACGATCGAGTGTTGGTCAACAAGCTCAGCTACCGATTCGGTGATCCTGGCCGTGACGACATCGTCGTGTTTCACAAACCACCAACCGCGCCGGGAACGATCGAAGATTTCATCAAACGGGTCATTGCGCTTCCCGGTGAAACCATCTCCTTTGAAGCGGGCGCCGTGTTTATTGACGGTGAGCGTCTCGACGAACCGTTCACGGTAGGCACCACCAGTGCTCCGTCATTGGCCATGAACGAGCCGGGTTGCACCGCTCCGGTTTCGACCGATCGCTGCACGGTAGCCGACGGATATTTCTTCGTGATGGGAGACAACCGGCTCAACAGCACCGACAGCCGAGTGTTCGGCCCGATTGCACGAGACGACATCATCGGCCGGGCGTTTATCAAAATCTGGCCGCTCAGCGGGTTTGGTTTCCTTTAGACCGGTCCGTTGTCGCGGCGACGGAACTGTTCGATTTCGCCGTTGGTGAACATGTCGTTCACCGACACCATTCGATCTACGTAGTCGCTGTACACCGCGTCGATACCCGAATCGATCAGTCGGGCGATCTGCTGTTCGTGCTGAGCGTCCCAAGCGAAGCAGAGCACCTCAAAGCGATGGAACAAGGTGGTGAGCCCGCCACTCCATTGCCCGTGGCGAAGGTTGACCGCATCGATCCGGGCCGCCGCGAGTTCCCCAGCCCTGCGTTCGGGACCAAACGGGAGATCTTCGAGTCGGGTGGAGTTCACCAGATGCACCTCCGGTGCCTCGTCGCGCCAGGCCCGGAGTTGGTCCAGATCTGGATGGCAAACCCACAGGCGATGGGCCGCGTTGTGCCGTCTCGCGGTGGCGACCAGCGGCGCGAACACCGCCAGATCTTTCACGTCAACGCTCAACGGCAAACCGGCGTCAACTTCTTGGAAATACTGGTCAAGGGTCGGGATGTGGCCTTTGAGGTCGGCTGCGTCGACATCACCAAGCCGTTTGCGCAGCAGGCGGCGATGCCAACCGTCGTGATCGAGTACCACCACACCATCACGGGTCAGCCAGGCATCGGTTTCGATCCCGGTGGCTCCGAGTCGATGGGCGAGCGCAAAACTTTCGAGCGTGTTTTCTGGGGCGTGGGCCCGGGCCCCACGGTGTGCGAAAAGCACCGGGGGACTCCACAGGGCAGCGATACGGTTGGCCATCGGTCCATGTTGGCAGCAACCGGGTCACAGACCGCTCATCGGACCGGGTCTTTGTCGGCGGTAGCGGTTCGCTTCAGCTACTGCGGTAGCGTCGCGGGGTGTCGTTGATCCTGCTGCTTCCTTCGCTGGCGGTTCTGCTTTCGATCGTGGTGTTGGCGCTGCTGATGCGGCGAATGGACACGGCGCTAGTTGCGTTGCGTGAGTCGCTGCGGCGGGCTTCAGCAACCGCGGTGGCGAGCAACGACCTACTTCGGTCAACGACGCGGGTCTCCGAACAGGCCCGAACCCAATACCGTTCGGCCAACCGGCATCTCCACAGTTCCCGGCACCGCTCTGGCCATCCGTAGCCAGCAGTTCGGTAGCATCCCTGTTATGGGCAACATCGGGCCGGGCGAGCTGGTCGTCATCTTTTTCGTCGGTCTGATTGTGCTCGGGCCGACCAAGCTGCCTGAAGTAGCCCGCCAGGTCGCACAGTTGTTGGGTGAGCTGCGCCGGATGTCCAACAGTTTTCAGCAGGAATTGCAGGACGCGATGAGCAGCCCGCCCGCCGCTACCCCCGAACCGGCCATCAGCGAAATCCCGGTGCCGAGCGTCGAAGATACGCCGGAATCGGAACAGCTTGACGAAGCTACCGAAGCAGAAGACACCCCATGAGCGGCCCTGACCGCGATACCGGTCCCCGCATGACAATGATTGAGCATCTGACCGAACTTCGGCGGAGGCTCATCATCTCGTTTGCGGCGATCCTGGTCGGAGCGGTGATCGCTTGGATTCTTTACCCGCAGATCATCGATCTGCTGCTCCGGCCGTATTGCAGCACGCTGGATAGTTCTCAGGACTGCAAGCTGTACGTGAGGAATCCGCTCGAACCGTTCAGCGTCAAGCTCACCGTGTCGGGTTACGGGGGGATCGCTCTGGCTATTCCCGTGCTGCTCTACCACCTGTGGCGCTTCGTGGCGCCCGCGTTGTACGCCCGAGAGAAGCGTTACGCCTTGCCGTTCATCCTCGGCGGAGTGCTGCTGTTTGCCCTCGGCGCCGGGTTGGCGTACTACACCATCCCGCAAGCCCTGTCGTTCCTGTCGAACATGGGTGGCGAGGATTTCACTGAGCTGTTCTCACCCAACGACTACCTGAGTTTCGTGATCAAAATGATCGTCGGCTTCGGCATCGGTTTCGAGTTCCCGCTGATCCTGATCTTTTTGCAGCTAGTCGGTGTGCTCCATTACCGGAGCCTTTCGTCGCGTCGGCAGTACGCGCTCGTCGGGGTAGTCACGCTGGTGGCGATTCTGACCCCGTCCGGTGATCCGTTCAGCCTGGCGATCCTCTCGATTCCGATGTACCTGTTTTACGAAGCCTCAGTGGGTTTCGGCTGGCTTCGGGAACGTCGACGTAAGCCGGTGCCGTCCACGTGACCTCGCCACCTCAGCGGCAGTTCTCTCTTGATCGTTTCCAACGCGAAGCGATCGCACATCTCGACGCCGGACGGTCGGTGCTGGTCGCGGCACCGACCGGCAGCGGCAAGACCGTGATCGCCGAACACGCCATCGACCGGGGACTCGAGTCGGGTTCTCGAGTGTTTTACACCACCCCCATCAAGGCCCTCTCGAACCAGAAGTTTCGGGACCTTTCGGAACGGATCGGTAGCAGCCGGGTTGGTCTGCTGACCGGCGACAACGCAGTGAACCCGGACGCCGACATCGTGGTGATGACGACCGAAGTGCTGCGCAACATGCTCTATGAGGGCCGCCAGCTAGCGGATCTTTCGGCGGTGATTCTCGACGAGGTGCACTATCTCGAAGACGCTTTTCGTGGTCCGGTGTGGGAAGAGGTCATTCTTCACTTGCCGCAATGGGTGCGCCTGGTGTGCCTTTCGGCGACCGTGTCCAACGCGGAGGAACTCACGGGCTGGTTGTCGTCCATCCGAGGCGAAACCGGGTGTGTTGTCGAAACGCATCGCCCGGTGGAACTCCAACATCTGTACGCGGTGGGGGACCGGCGCAGCCACCAGCTCCACGTCATCCCGACGTTGCTGGATGCCAACCCCAACAGCGAAGGTTTCCGTTTCGACCCTGAGGGACGCCGCGGCGCGCAACGACAACGACCGAACCGCAGCCCCTGGACCGTGCCAAGCCGCCTTGATGTGCTCGACCATCTTGAGGAACGGGACCTTCTGCCCGTGATCTGGTTTGTGTTCAGCCGAAAAGGCTGCGACGAAGCAGCCAGCAACCTGGCCCGGGCCGGGGCACGGTATACCAGCGGTGAAGAAGCTGACCGGATACGCGAGATCGCCAACGAACGGCTGGAGGGTCTCGCGAGCGAAGACCTCGGGGTGCTCGACGCTCGAAGCTGGCAGGAACGCCTCGAGCGGGGTATCGCCAGCCACCATGCCGGAATGGTTCCGGCGTTCAAAGAAACCGTCGAACGGTGTTTTGCCGAAGGGCTGGTGCGGGTGGTGTTCGCCACCGAAACGTTGGCGCTGGGAGTGAACCTTCCGGCCCGCAGCGTGGTCATCGACAAGCTCACCAAGTTCACCGGTGACGGGCATGACCTGTTGACCCCGGCCCAATTCACTCAGCTCACCGGACGGGCGGGGCGTCGAGGTATCGACGATCGGGGGTATGCCGTCGTTCCCTGGTCACCGTTCACCCAATTCGATCAGGTAGCGGCTCTAGCCGGCAGCCGAAGTTTCCGGCTTCGTTCGGCGTTCCGGCCGACCTACAACATGGCCACCAACCTGCTTCAGCGCTTCGATGCCGGGGAGGCCCGTGCTCTGCTCGGGCGGTCGTTCGCCCAGTACCAAGCAGATGCCACCGTGGTGAAGATCGAGGAGCGGTTGCGGCACGAACGTCAACGACTCGCCGACCTTCACGAGCAGGTCGCCGAACTTGCCGAAACCGAACCGGTTGGCGAAACGGTCGAGATCAGTGACGCGGTTAGCCGCCTGCGACCCGGCGATCTGGTCCACGGTGACGACGGTAAAAGGTTTGCGGTGCTTGGGGTGAGCTGGCGTCGCGGCGGCCGGGCCCGTATCCGACTGGTGAGCGAGGGTGCCCATGAGGCACGATGGGATATGGCGGAATTGGACGTGGCCCCGATCACCCTTGGCCGGATCGAACTTCCGTTCCCGATGGCCCCGGAACGCCTCGATTACCGCCAGGACGTAGCCGCCCGTATCCGACGGTCGTCCGCCGGTCGGGGGGCTCGCCGGCAACGACGAGCCGGACAACGCGAAGACCCCACCCGCGCCTTGGCCCGAACCAGCAACGAGATCCGGCTTCTCGAGACGCGCCTGCGCCAAACCGGGTCGTCGATTTCGCGGCAGTTTGATGCGGTTTGCGAAGTGCTCCGCAGCGCCGGGTACCTTGACGGCTGGACGGTTACCGAGCAGGGGCGAACGTTGGCCGGCATCTATCACGAACGAGATCTTCTGGTCGCCGAAGCGCTCAACCATGGGGTCTTCGATGACCTCAACGAAGCCGAGCTGGCGTCGCTGGCGTCCACGTTCGTCTACGAACATCGAAGCCCGGGCCCGCCACCTGACCCCTGGTTTCCATCTCCGACGGTTGGCGAACGGTTCGACACTGTCATCGAGCTTTGGGGGGTTCTCCACCGGCGAGAACGGGCTGAGGGAGTGAGCGAAACGGCACGACCAGACCCTGGGTTTGCCCCGGTGGCTCATGCCTGGGCTCGTGGCGAGTCGTTGCCCCGTTTGCTTGACCAATCGTCGGACATGACCGCAGGCGACTTTGTGCGCAACGTGAAACAGATCATCGACCTCGTCGGACAGATCTCCACGGTGGCTCCACGCCCGGCGACCCAAGCCACGGCTCGCCGGGCCGGTGATGCGTTGCATCGTGGCGTGGTGGCACTTTCCGGATCGGTTGCTGTTCCATGACCGTTGAGCGCGGTGCCGAGTGGGGTCGCCGCGAACCAGTACCCAGCGACCTTGTTGTGCTTGCCGATTCGGCAAACGCGGTGGCTCTGATCGCCGAGCATCGACGACGTGACCTTCCGATCCCGCCGATCGGGTTGTTGGCCGGAGATCTGGTTAAGACGCTGGGCGGTCGGGCAACACCTGATTTAGAACGTGCCCACAATGCGCTGCATGTGACGGTCGATTTGGGGGTTGCCTTGTGCGACGGTCACCTGCAGTTCTTTCTGGATCATGTTGTGGTTCGGAAATCGTGGCTGCGAGGCCCGCTGCTGACCGTCTGCAACGCGGCGTTTCTGGGGAGTTGGAACATTGCGCCGCGGGCTCATCCCGGTGATGGCAAGCTCGATTTTCTCGAAACCTCGACCATGTCGACGGGGGACCGATGGAAGGCTCGTCATCGCCTCCCGTCGGGTACGCATGTACCCCACCCCGACATTCGCCAGTGGCGATCCCGGGCCGAACAGTTCTCGTTGGACACTTCGCTGAACGCCTGGGTAGACGGTCGGCCGCTCGGCCAGGTCAAAAATTTGAGCGTTCGGATCGAACCCGATGCCGTGTCTCTCTGGATCTGAACAATTCCACGACACACTTGGTTTTTCGGGTCCACGTCGCGTCGTGACGAACGTCGTAGGCTCCCAAGGCAATGACGGTCTACATCGCTGAAGAGTTCACCGCCGAAGAGTCCGACGTGCTTCGTCGGTATTTCACGAACCTTGATCAACCGGTTTTCGCCCTCGTCAACCTGCCCGAGGTGGTCAAAGGCGCGCTGTTTGCTCGCTATTCGCGAACGGCGCTGAGCCTGCGCCGATTGTTCCTCACCGAATTCGTCGGCGAACTCGACATTGAAGGCGATCGCTCGATCGACGCCACCATCGGGCTTCGCCGAGCCGAGGACCTCTACGACAAAGTGTTTTTCGAATACGGCGACGATTCCGTGGCTCAACTCGGCGGGGTTCATCTGGCCTGCGAACAGGCTTCGAACGTGCTGACCAAGGTGCTCGAATGGGGGCGCCTGATGTCCTACCTTGAGCAGTCAACGCGTTACATCGCCTACGACCAGCGTCTCGGCGGCCGGTTCCGGTATTACCGAGACCCTGCGGTTCTCAGCTCACCGCTGGGCACTCGTTACATCGCCGACATGGACCGAATGTTTGATTCGTATTCGGCACTGATCCCGCAGCTGCAGGAGTTTTTCCGAGAAGCGCAGCCCAAAACCTCGGCCGAAAGCGATTTCGCCTACCGGACCGCAATCAAGGCCCGAGCCCTCGACGCGGTTCGGGGGATGCTGCCGGCCGCATCGTTGTCCAACGTCGGTATTTACGGAACTGGTCAGGCTTACGAGGCGTTGCTGCTGCGGATGCGTGCCCATCCGCTTCCCGAAGCCCGGGCCTACGCCGACATGATGCTCACCGAGCTTCGCAAAGTCGTCCCGTCGTTTCTGAAACGAGTCGATCTGCCTGACCGGGGGGTTCGCACCAGCGCCTACCTGTCCGACATGCAGGATTCGATGGCGGCCCTAAGCGATGAACTCTTTGACGGCCGTCAGGGTGGCGTCGTGGACGACGACATCGTCGACCTCGTCGATTTCGATCCGGACGGCGAAATCAAAGCGATCACCGCCATGATCTACCCGCACACCTCGTTGTCGGAACGAACGGTTGAGGAACGGGTTCGGGCGATGAGTGTCGACGAACGAGTGGCGGCGATCCGGGCCTACACCGGGAACCGCAGCAACCGCCGCGAACGGCCCGGCCGAGCTTTTGAACGCACCGCGTACCGGTTCGATGTCCTCAGCGACTACGGAGCGTTCCGGGACTTGCAACGGCACCGGATGTTGACGATCGACTGGCAGACGCTTTCACCTCGCCATGGTTACGTTCGACCGCCCGCGGTCGACGCTGCGGGGGTCAGCCGCGAGTTCGACGCGGTGATGTCTCGATCGGCGGGATTGTATGAGGCTCTGGTTGAGGACTATCCCGATCAGGCACCCTATGCCGTGTCGTTGGCGTACCGGGTCCGGTACTCGATGCAGTTCAACGCTCGCGAGGCGATGCACATGCTGGAACTGCGAACCAGCCCGCAGGGCCATGAGGCGTATCGACGGGTTTGTCAACGGATGCACACCGCTATCGCCGAGCAGGCCGGTCATCGGGCACTGGCCGAAGCGATGTCCTTTGTTGATCATTCGCTGGAACCGACGCTCGGTCGTCTTGACGCCGAACGTCGGGCCGATGCCCGCCGTCAGGAACACCCGGAAGGTTCGGGCTGAGCCCGAGAGGCCGAGGCGGATCTCACAGACCGTGGCGTATTTCAGGCCAATTGCGTGGCGCGTGCCCCCAGAGTGTCTAGTATCCGCCGGGAACCCGTATGCGTTGAGGTTCCTGACGCTACGTTCCCCCCGAAACAATAGGTAGAGAAGCCAGGTGGATGCCCATGTCTGATGACGAAACGATCGAAGAAGAAATCGGCGACGAAGATCTCGACGGCGATGACGAACCCGAAGAATTCGATGATGATCTCGACGAGGACGAACTCGACGATGGGGGACTAGACGACGACTTCTCGTCCGACGACGGCGATAGCGATGACGACGACGAAGACGACGACGTTGAGGTTCCGGCTCGACCGTCCAACGATGACGACGACGAAGAAGAAGACGACGACGTCGAAGCCGACCTGGACGCCATTCTCAAAGACCGGATAGCGGCTGGCGACGATGAGGACGACGAGGACGACGAAGAGGTCGACACGGCCGCCAAGAAGTCGTCGGGTAACGAAGCGGTTGAAGTTCAGGCCAAACAGGCCAACGAGTTTTCTTGTCCGAACTGTTTCCTGCTGGTGAACTCGGCGTCGGTGCGTAACAGCGAGTGCCCACACTGCGGAGGCCCGGTCTGATTGACCGTGCGTTTGGCTAGGGTTATGGCTATGAACCGCCCCTCATCTTTGCCAAACGATGAAGCAACCGAACGTCTGCTTGACGCTCTGGTCTACGCACCGTTGGGTTTCGCGCTTGAAGCCAAAGAGATGCTCCCGAAGCTTGCCGAACGTGGTCGCGGTCAGGTTGCTTTGACCCGTCTGGCGGGCACCGTGGCCGCACAGAAGGGCCAGAACGAGGCGTTGAAAGCGTTCGACGAACTCCGCAGCACCATCGAATCGTTGCTGGGTTGTGGCCGCGAAGAACAACCTTCTGGCGACGCTGCGCCTGCCGCCAACACCGATACTGCGGCGGTAGTCAGCGAAGCTGATCTGCCGATCGCTGGTTACGACGAACTCACTGCCGCCGCCATTATTGCGATGCTGGCCGATCTCTCCGAGCATGAACTGGCCGTGGTAGATGCCTACGAACGAGCAAACCGGGGTCGATCGACGGTGCTGAACCGCATCAAGCAGCGGCGGAGTTAATGGACGTCGGGGCCCGGTTCGCCGTGTTGGGCGAACTCCCAGAAATTGCCGAACTGGTCGCCACTGCGACCGAAACTCTTCGCCCGCAACGCGGCGGCGAACTTTGGTTTGAGCTTCACGCCCGTCAACCCCCGGTTGAAGCCGGTCTGCGCGAAGCGTTCGACAACGACCGGGTGGCGGTCGTGGTGGGCTGTATTGACGACTGCATCGTCGGTTATGCGATAGCGAACGAACAACCACTCCATGGCGGTGCCGCGATTGCCTCAATCACCGATCTGTTCGTCTTGAACGATGCAAGGGGAGTGGGGGTCGGGGCTGCCATCATGGAGCACGTGACGCAATGGGCTCGCCAACGCAACCTGATCGGGATGGATTCTCTTGCCTTGCCTGGCGACCGGGTGACCAAAAACTTCTTCGAAAGTTCCGGCATGGTTGCCCGCGCCATCAGCGTTTACCGTCCGCTGGAGTACTAGCCGTCTAGCGACCGGTCCATTCCGGGGGTCGTTTCTCAATGAACGCCTTCGGACCTTCGGCAAAGTCGTCGGTGGTTGACAGCTCAACCATGGCCCGACCCGCCTCACGCACGCCTTCAGCGTCGGTCTGGTTGGGGGCGTCAAGGATGAGTTGCCGGCTTCGACGAACCGCAAGTGGGGCGTTGGCGTTGATCCGAGCGGCGAGCGCTTTCGCGGTTTCTACCGCCGTTCCCGGTTCGCAGATTTCGTTGAGCATCCCGAAGTGATGGGCCCGTTCGGCGCTGATCGTGTCGCCGGTAACCGCCAACTCCATGGCGATCGCCGGGGGGAGCACCCGGGGAAGGCGAACCAGCCCACCCGCAGCCGCGACCAGTGACCGTTTCACTTCGGGGATCCCAAACACCGACGCCGTGCTGGCTACCCGCAGGTCGCAGGCCAAGGCGATTTCGGTGCCGCCAGCTACCGCATGTCCGTCTACCGCGGCGATCAACGGTTTGGTTCGTTCGCGCAACACGATGCCACCGAAACCACCACGTTCGGTGATCAGGTCAGACATTCGACCAGCTGCGATCTCTTTGAGGTCGGCACCCGCGCAGAACACGGAACCTTCGTGGGTGAGAATCCCTACCCACAGGTCGTCGTCGTCTTCGAGGCGGTCGATGGCTGCTTCTATCGAGCGAGCCATTTCACCGTTGATGGCGTTGCGGGCCTCGGTTCGGTTCAACCGGATGACCGCAACCCGACCATCGACCTCGAAATCGATCATTCTTCTTCCTCAGCCGGTTTCTCAGCCGGTTCCTCAGCCGGCTCCTCAGCCGGTTCGGCGTTGGTCGCGGCCGGCGGCGGGGGAGGAGTAGCCCGACGGGCTGGACGTTTCGCGGTGGGTTCGATACCGAACAACGCGGCCAGTTGCGGAACTCGGCTAGAAAGTTTCTTGATGAGCTTCAGCAGCTCCTCTGACGGCTTTTCGGGCACCCCTTGGGCCGTAACCTGGGTCCGCACCGGGGAGTAGGCAACGGCGTCAACAACCGTCGACCAACGGTCGGATGCGGCGTCGGCGGTGAGTGCCGCTGAGGCAATACCGGCGAGCCGTTCGGCCATGTCGGCAGGTAGCGGTGCACCAGCCTTCGGGGGACGTGAACTCAAGCGGAGCGCTCGCACGGTTCGTCCTTCACCGATCGCGGCCGCCAGTTCGTCAAGCCAGCGACGGTGCTCAGCATCGACCCGCAGGGCCAGACCTTCGCGGAGCCGTTCGGCCAACGCCCGGGAGTCTTCGTCCTTGGCGCCAGCTTCGGCCGCAACCACCACGCTTCGAATGTCACGGATATCGACCGTTTCGAGCCCAGCGACCGCAGCTTCGGCCCGGTCTCGCCATTCCGCGGCTTTCAAGGCGGGGGAGAGCTTCTCAGCCAACGCCACCAACGGTTCCCGCTTGATCTTCGGCATTCCTTCGGCGGTCGCGAGTTCGTTCATCCGGTCTACGGCCTGCCGTAGGCCCGGTACGCCGCCGCGGAGCACTTCCTCGGCCAGCGGGCGCTGAAGCGCAGGCAGGGCCGCCAGAGCAGCCTGACGGTGCGTACGCTGTGGCCGCAAACGAGGAACTTTGGGCCGGGCGGGAGCCTTGGGGCGTTCCCGTCGAGCGGGACGGTCGCCTTGACGCCCGTCGGTGCGGCGCGGGCCTCGGTCGTCGCTGCGTCGGCCGTCGCCTTCGCGGCGTCCTTCTCGGCGGTCGTTGCGACGCTCGTTGCGGCGTCCCCCACGACGATCACCACCACGGTCGTCGTCACGGTCACGTCGACCACGACCCTTGGAGGCCAACACTTGGGTCACCAGTGGTTCTTCGCGGCCGCTTCCGACAACTTCGAGACGTTCGGCTTCGCGACGCGGGCCTTTCGGGGCAAACACGGCGGTGATCTCTAAACCTTCGAGATCCGCATCGGCTTCGGCTTTGAGTACATCACCCACCGCAGCACCACTTGGAAGCAACGAAGCGCGCACTAGGCCCTTCGGTTGCTTGGCTCCAGCCGCGCGCCAAGTCCACTGGCCATCGCCGCGGTCGGAAGTGAGTTCGATATCAAGCCGTCGTGCCACGGCGGAAACGGTAGCGCCCAAAGCGGGTTCTCGGCACCTCTGCCGAGCGAATCGTTGGAAACGAGGCGCCATTTCCCATCCCGTCCCGCCTGAAATCTTCGTTATGTAAAGTTATGTGGAGTTCTGCCTGGCCCGACGATGCTCTGGGCTCTTGACATCACCCAGACGGCCAGTGACCCATCCGGCGTAGGCTCCGAAGGTGCTGCCTTCACTCCCACGGCCTTCGCAACGCAACCTTGCGGTCAGAGTGACCGCTGATGCGTTGCGCCAGATCCGCGGCGGTCATCCGTGGATCTTCGACGGTTCGATCACCAGCACATCCCACGACGGTGCCCCCGGCGATCTTGCGGTCGTGTTCGACGATCGTCGAAACTTCGCCGCGATCGGGCTCTGGGATCCCGCCTCACCGATACGAGTCCGAATCCTCAGCACCCGCCAAGAACCCATCGGTGGCGACTTTTGGGCGGCAGGACTGGCCGCTGCTGATCGGCGCCGACCCCGGCTCCTTGGGGACGTTGCCACCACCGGTCTGCGTCGGATTCACGGCGAAAACGACCAGATGCCGGGACTGGTCGCCGACCAGTACGGCGACACGCTGGTGCTCAAGTTGTACAGCGCGGTCTGGTTCGCTCATCTCACCGCTCTCATCGAACAACTCCAATCGGTGTGGAACCCGGAACGCATCGTGGTGCGCCTAGCCCGCAACCTGAGTGACCAAACCCCGCCGGGGCTACACGACGGCCAGATCCTCACCGGTTCGGCCCTTACCGGACCGGTCACCTTTCAAGAAAACGGGTTACGCATGCAGGCGGATCCGGTCGCTGGCCAAAAAACCGGCTATTTCCTTGATCAACGCGCCAACCGGTCGCTGGTTCAGGCAATGGCGCTCGACGCCCGGGTGCTTGATGTTTTCTGCTGCCACGGAGGTTTCTCGGTCCACGCCGCAGCCGGTGGAGCCCGCTCGGTTCACGCCACCGACCTCTCCCCTCACGCCACCGCCGCGGCGGCCGAGCACCTTCGAGTCAACACACCGAACACCCCGTTCGATACCACCACCGGCGACGCGTTCGAAGTCATGGACCAGCTCGCCCACCAACGCGAACAGTTCGATCTCGTCGTCGTCGACCCGCCGTCGTTCGCACCCCGAGCCGCTGCGGTTCCTGGCGCGCTTCGGGCCTACTCCCGCCTCACCGAACTTGCGGTCAAGCTTGTCGTCCCCGGAGGGGTCCTGGTCCAGGCGTCCTGTTCTAGCCGGGTTAGCGCCGACGCTTTCCGAACCACGGTGCTCGACAGCGCCACCCGAAGCGGACACCAGCTCACCATCATCAACGAAACCGGCCACGACGAAGACCATCCGGTTGGTTTCCCCGAAGGGGCCTATCTCAAAGCCGTTTTCGCCACCGTCACCCGATGATGTCCTGATCGCGACTGTTGGTAGCGTCGGAACCGTGTCTGAACAGCAGCGCATCGAAATCACCGTTCGCCTGTGGTCCACCGGTGACGACGACAGCTTCGAGGAGTACATCACCGCTCTCACCGCGCTCCTCCCCCGCAGCCACGGAGAGTTCGTTCGCCGTATCGGCCCGGTCGAGCACCGAACCAGCGAACCCGATGCGGTGCTGGTGTTGAGTTTCCCAGATGCCACGTCGGTCGAAGCTTTTCTGCGTGACCCGCGCCGGGACGACCTCGAAGATCTCTCGATCGATGCCGTGACCCGTTCGCTCATCACCGACGGCCGAACCCGAGACACCAGCGAATCGTCAGGCACCATTCACCAACTTCCCCACCGTGACAACCCCGACTGAATCACCGCAGGACCCAACGGACCGAATCGTTGCCGGCCCTTCGCTCATCCACGGCACCGGAGTGTTCGCGGCCCGCCAGCTGCGTCTCGGTGAACACCTCGGCGACTACACCGGCCCGAGAACCGAACATGACCAAACCTATGTCTTGTGGGTTGAAGGTGACGACGGCGAGTTTTACGGAATCGACGGCGACAGCGTGCTGCGCTGGTTAAACCACAGTCCGGACCCGAACGTGGAATTCGACGGACCTTCCCTGTACGCCCTCCGAGACATCGACACCGGAGAAGAACTCACCTTTCACTACGGTCCGGAATGGGAACACCACGGCCCGTCAACCACCACCGTCGATCCACCTTCGGCAGGGTTGAGCTAGCTGAACCAGTGGGCCACCGGACCGGCGCCCGGGAGTTCTCCCCACCGCGAAGCCGCCAGCCGTTGCCCAACAAACGCTTTGGCTTCGGTCACCGCTTCACCGATCGTCTGCCCCTTAGCGAGCCCAGCGGTAATCGCGGCGGCCAACGTGCAGCCACTCCCCCGCACATGATCGGTATCCACCCACACCCCTTCGAGACGTTGACAGGATCCGTCGGCGTACACCACCACATCAACGGCGTGTTCGCTGCGATCAGCACCGCCGGTCACCACCGTCGCCTGCGCCCCGAGGTCGACGATCCGCTCAGCGATGCCCTCCACTTGGTCAATCGACACCACCGGTTGTCCGACCAGCACCGAAAGTTCAGCAAGGTTCGGGGTCAACACCGCGGTCAACGGAAACAGCAGTTCGCGGTACGCCGTTTCCAGCTCCGAGGAAGCCAACCGGTTCCCTCGGCCGTCAACGAGTACCGGGTCAACCACTGGGGCTGGTAGAACGCCAGCCGCGACCCGCTCGGCGATCAACGCAACGACCGGGACCGAACCGAGCATCCCA
>JAFMKU010000102.1 GCA_017852795.1 Candidatus Neomicrothrix sp. | reverse complement strand
GGGGGGGTGTTCACGATTTGTTCTCTTTTTGTTTTACTCTTGTTCTTTTTTCTCTTTTTCTTGCTCTATGATTATAGGCGTTGCGTTTTCTGATCGCATTAGTACCGAAGCCTGAGCAAGCGCATCGCTAAACGTGCCTTCATTCAATTCAACTTGAATGTTCTTCGGTATATAAGAGCTTAACACTTGCAAGGCGCGCATCGGATCATCCGCGATTGCCTGAGCCATTTTCTGCGCCAGTGTAGTGTTATGTTCGACTGGCAATAGATCACACGCTTTAGACCATTCTGCAGATAATCTTGTGCTCAACTGTTGCCATCCACCAGTCTTCGGTGGCCTGCCGCGTGGTCGTTTCGCTACACTACCCATATTATTAAATCCTAACCCATTCTCTCTATTGAAACATTATTACCCAAATAAGCAACATTCTTGCTCTCTCAGCTCGATATTGCAAGGTAATTTTATTACAAATTCACCATAAAAAAAACAATATCCGTTCCCGCTTTATTGTTGACCATATACGCTTATCGTATATATTAGGGCTTGTGATTAACACAAACAAAGGGAAAACAGATGATCGAATATCTTATTTATGGCAACTATCCGAACGACGATAGCACACTTGAAAGCCTGCTAGTTGAGACAGACTTGCGCCCTACTAGCTTCGGCCAGCCTATAACAGAAAAAGAGACAGCGCTTGAGCATGTGCGTATTCTTGAAAGCAAGGGTTTCAAAAACTTGCGACTTGCGACTTTTGACGGGTCGCCGCCAAACTTCTCAAGCAAAAATCTATTGAATATCTAGCATAGGGAGTTTTTAATCATGGATTATAGCTATTCAAAAGATACGCGAGCAAATCTACACGACAAGGGAATAAGGTTTCTCGCTCAAATCGAAACCAATTCTGGTGAATTGGTACAATTGACAGCAGATGATGCGTACCACGCTCAAACACTAGCGAAGTGCTGGCTAGAAAAGTTTGAGGCAAAAAGTGCCGCATCCTATCGCATATTGCATGGCGGAAATCTAAACCTTATCCGATTTTTTGATTTTAGGGATATTGACTAGAGCAGGTCTGATAGGCGGCGAAAGTCGCCTATCTAACGTGCGCTAGGCACGAAAACAGAAAAAGGGAGCACAAGATGAATATATGGACACTCAAGAAAATGCGCATAGGTGATTGCGTTTACATATTTGACGCGCTTATTGACGAAAATTTATCAATCTTAAAGGCGAGACGCGGCCATTTAATGACCGAATACAAGCGCGGATATAAGAACCTATTGAGAAAAAAACGGCGCATGACTGGCGAAGAATTGCGCGACGCCATAAGCACACATAACACTAGAAAAGCACTAAGAGAAGCATTGGGAGAATAAACCATGACCATTACAGCAAAACAGAAAAGAATAATTGACCAAGTTTTTACGCAACTTGCTTACACTTTGGACAATATCACACATACAAAATATATGACCGAGCTTTATGAAAAGGAGCGATACCACGAAAGGCATCATCGCGAATGGACGGATTACGGGCCTGGCAGATTTGGGCCGCCAAGGGATTGGGGCGGCTTAACCCTTCGGCACGCGGCTAAGTATTTCGCGGCGCGGCATATTATCGAGGGATTAAAGGCCGATTATTCCGCCGCTGATAGTCTTTTCTTGAAGGATACAGTGTTTAGGGCTTTTGCAATCGCTCAAAACTACAAGGAAAAGATAGAGCTAGCGCTTGCTGACTTGCCAGTCGACGAGTTTATGGCGCTGGATTATTCCGAGCTTGTGCAACCGCGAGAACAAGCCGCTTAAACTAGGCTGGGCAAGCTGGCACTAGCTGGCTTGCTAGGCGTGGGTTAAGCCACGAAAACGAAACTAAAAAAGGGATTAAGACAATGCAAACGCAAACAGTTACAACTTATTCTTTCGACGAATTGCCACTGGAAACGCAAGAGAAAATTGCGGATAGCTGGCGCAATGACGACTATTTTTTTTGGGGAGATGAATGGCAAGATAGCTTGCATAGATTCGCAGACTATTTTGACTTAGACTTAAAAAAATGGAGTGTGGATCATTGCTTTGGGAGTTATGTGAGATTCGAGTTTAAAGACGATTGTTACGACCAATTTTTGGACGATCCAAACAGCCTTGAGCGATCAGACATTAGTGGTGTTCGCTTGTATAAAAAGTTGATTAACAGGTACGACGCGCACGATATGAAAGATTGCCCATTCACTGGCTTTTGCGGAGATGAAAGCCTGTTAAAACCTATCCGAGATTTTATCAAACGGCCTTCAAAATATACAAGTTTTTACGAATTGATCGACGAATGCTTTGATAATTGGATTAGGGAATTCAAGGCCGATATTGAGCACTGGGAAAGTTTCGATTGCATAAAAGAAGAAATCCTGGCCAATGATTATCAATTCACGGCCGATGGCAATCGTTTCTAACTGGAGATATAAACCATGATTAAATTTGTTTTAGAATTTGTGACCTTGCTCGGGCTATGGGCAACTATTCTTTTCTTCGGTTCTTTTGTTTTATAGGGGGCAAACCATGACTGAAAAACTAAAAACTTTT
>JAFMKU010000007.1:21566-64873 GCA_017852795.1 Candidatus Neomicrothrix sp. | reverse complement strand
TGACCGCGGCGACAAAGGAACGCCAGTTGTGGTCCGGTTCGACCCCGTGCAGCACCAAAACGTCGTTGCCGGTGGCGTCCTGACCCGCCGACAGGGTGATTTCAGGCCATTGCATACCCACGCTCACGCTTTCGACGATTTGCAGCGTGGGACGGCGAGCCCGGTGATCGGTTAGGCGTTCCGTGTCGAAACTAGCGACGGTGCGACGGTCGATCTGTTCAAGGATCGCATCGCACGCTTCTTGTGCGCTTCCGCTGGCATCGATCCAGCCCTGAAGGCAGACCACCAACACCGGTCGTTCAAGGTACGGGTCCGACAACAAGGTGAACAATTCAGCGGCATTGGTTGGTTCTGACACATCGCCTCCTGACCGCAGCGTAGACGAGGCCGCCGGAACCACACGATCTGACGCTAGTTTCAGAAGGCGATGTCTGATGTCACTGATGCGAGTTTCCAAACGGCGGTCCTTGATCGTTCTCACCAAGTCCCGGTGGTGGTTGACCTTTGGGCTGAATGGTGCGGTCCGTGCAAGCAGCTCGGTCCGATCCTCGAAAAGGTCATTGCCGAAACCAACGGGGCAGTAGAGCTCGCCAAAGTTGACGTCGACGCGAACCGTGCCGTGGCGCAGGCGTTCAACGTGCAATCCATCCCAGCCGTGTTCGCCATGAAAGACGGACAGATCGTTGACCAGTTCCTCGGCGCCCAAGGCGAAGGGCAGGTCCGCGAGTTTGTGCAACGGCTTGCGGGAGCGGCCGAACCTACCGAAGTGGAACGTCTGCTTTCACTCGGCGACGAAGCCTCGCTGACCGCCGCCCTTGAACTCGAACCAGCCAACGATGCCGTGATCATCGCGATGGCGGCGTTGCTGATTTCGTCGGATCGAGGCGAGGAAGCAACCGCGCTTCTGGCCCGAATCCCAGAAACACCCGAGGTCCGTCACCTGCTGGCGTTGGCTCGCACCGACACCGCCGAAATCGGCGATGTCGAAGCGACGCTGGCCGAACTCCTCCTGACGGTCAAAACCGATGACGACGCTCGGCAACGGTTCGTTGACCTTCTCGAAGTGATGGGTCCCGGCGATCCTCGGGTCGGGGAGTGGCGTCGCCGTTTGAGCACCGCCCTGTTCTAACCAGACCGTTCAGGTCGACCCAGCAGCCACTTCCCCCACAAGCATCCAGCTTTGGGAGGCCATGTGGACCTCGAACACCTACCCGACCATTCGGGTTTCGAGTGGCGCCGTCTGCCGGTTCTGCTCGCCGACCGCCTCGGGGTTCGTCCCGCCACGCTGCTTGTCGGAGCGATCGCGGTCGTGGGGGCCGGTTTTGGTGCCTGGTGGGCGCTCCGACCTCCACCGGTAGCGATAGAAGAACTCGTCCCTTCCGTCGATGACGTACCGCTGTTGATCCCTTCCACCACCGTGCGCAACACCGCCGTCGTGCACGTTGACGGTGCCGTTGCTCACCCCGGAATCCACGAAGTGCAACTCGGTAGTCGGGTGGCTGACGCCATTACCGCGGCTGGGGGAATGACCGAAAACGCCGATCGTCGGCAACTCAATTTGGCGGAGCTGGTGTCCGACGGTCAACGCATCTGGGTCCCGGTCGAGGGCGAAGACATCCCGGCGATCGGTGGAGCGGGTGCTTTGGGAGCCGGCACTTCCGGGTCGTCGTCGGGTGCGGTTTCGATCAACCACGCGTCGGCAACTGACCTGCAACAGTTGAGTGGGATCGGGCCGAGCCTTGCCGCAGCGATCGTGGAGTTCCGGGAACGCAACGGACCGTTTCGTTCGGTTGACGACCTGCTGAGTGTGCCAGGGATCGGTCCAGCGAAACTGGCCGCGTTACGCGACCAAGCTTCCGTGTAATGCCCGAGTCGCGGTGATCCATTGGTGCGCGGTTGCCGCCGGTATCGGCGCTTGGTTTGGACTGGGAACCCCGGTCGCGATTTCGGCTGGTTTCGCGTTGGCGGCTGGCACCACCCGGCATCGAGGCGCACTGGTGCTGATCGTTGTTTTGCTGATCACCGCGATCCGGTTCGGGCAGGCCATCGACGGGTTGGTGCCCCCTCCCGATGGGCCGGTCGACCACTGGGTGACGCTCACATCCGACCCTCGGTCGTTTGGTAGCGTCGGAACCCGGGCCAGTGCCCGCTGGGGAAGCACCCGGGTGTCGGTTGTTGCCTACGGGGCAACCGCAGGGGACCTGGCCCGGCAACTTTCCGGCGATCAACTGAAGATCTCCGGCACCTTCCGAGGTTCGACCAGCAGCGAATGGGCACGTTGGCGCCACGAGGTCGGCACGATCACGGTCACCGCAGTCCACAGCACCCATCCGGGGCCGCCGCTGAACCGGTTCACCAACCAGATCCGGCGGTGGCTAGCCGGCGGCGCTGAAGCGTTGCCCCGTGACGACCGAGCCACGTTCCTGGGGATGGTGATGGGTGACGATCGTGAACAGTCGCCGGTGATCGCCGATGATTTTCGAGCCGCCGGGCTCGGGCATCTGCTGGTGGTATCGGGGCAGAACGTGGCGTTCCTGCTCGCCGTACTTGAATCGCTGCTGCGGCGCGGTCGACCGGCTACCCGTCTGGTGGTGGTGCCGCTCGCGCTGTTGTGCTTCGCGACACTGACCCGGTTCGAGCCGTCAGTACTTCGGGCGGTTGGCATGGCCGGAGTGAGCGTCGGGTCAGCCACGATCGGTCTTCCGATCGATTCGCGCAAAGCCTTGTCATTGGCGATCACCGCGTTGTTGATGATCGACCCGTTTCTGGTTCACGCAGTTGCTTTCCAACTATCGGTAGCGGCCACCGTGGGGATTGTCTGGCTCGCCAGCCCGTTGGCCGCTCGACTCCCTGGCCCGGCCGTGGTCCGGGTTGCGGTCGCGACCACGGTCGCCGCTCAGGTCGCGGTCGCCCCGCTGCTGCTGGTCCTGTTCGGGCCGGTTCCGTTGATGAGTCTCCCGGCCAACCTGCTGGCCGGTCCCGTATCAGGAGCAATCATGATCTGGGGCTGCACGGCCGGTCTCGTCGCCGGGGTGTTCGGCGGTGTCGTGGCCGACGGTTTGCATGTGCCTACCCGCCTCATGGTTGGTTGGGTTCGGTGGGTAGCGCGGCTCGCCCCAAACGTCCCTCCGTTCATGCTGGGAACATCGGGCGTGGCACTGGTCGCGGCCGCGGTGCTGTGCGCGTTGAGTTCTCGTTCGAACCTTCGACGACTCGGAGCGATCCTGGCGTCGGTAGCGATAGTGGCCAGCCTTGCTACCCCAGCCACGGTCCCGCCGGGAATTTCGAATCTCAAAACCGCCACGGTGCTTTCCGGCCCGAACGGAGTCACGGTGTTTTTGCCAAACACGGTCCGTCAAAGCCAGATCCTTGAGGACCTTCGTCTCGCGGGGGTTACCGAAATCAACACGCTGGCCGTCGCCAACGGAGACGCCGGCGCGGCACGAGCGGTGACTGCTTTGCGGTCCCGGTTTCCGGACCTTGCCGTGTTCGCTCCACCCCTGCACCAGGTACCTGGCGCCCGAACACTGCAACCCGGCCAGCACCTGGTTTTCGCAGCCGCTACCATCACCACGGTCAGCGACGGAGCCACTACCCGTCTCAAACTTGTACGGAGCCGACCGATCGAAACGGTCAACCAATCCGACGGGGACGCTAAGGTCAGCGGTGATGTTCGTTGAACTCGGTGACCGCCGTTTCGATATCACTTACCGGGCGTTGGTCATGGGCATCCTCAACCGGACCCCGGATTCGTTCTATGACGGCGGCCAGTATTGGGCTTTTGACGACTTTCTTCGCAAAGCCGAGCAGTTAGTGACCGAAGGTGCAGACTTTCTTGACGTTGGTGGGGTGAAAGCAGGTCCGGGTCCTGAAGTCACCGCCGACGAAGAAATCGATCGGGTTGTCCCGGCGGTGGAAGCGCTCCGGAAACGCTTCGACCTTCCCATTTCGGTCGACACGTTTCGGGCGGTGGTCCTCGACGAGTCATGCAAGGTCGGTGCCTGTATCGGTAACGACATCAGCGGTTTCGCCGACCCTCAGTATTTGCCGGTCGCGGCCCGGCATGGCGCCTCGGTGGTGACTACCCACGTCCGGATCGGTCCGCGAATGCCGGATCCGACCCCGGACTATCCCGGCGGGGTCCGCCACGAAGTCACCGAGTTTCTTCGCCGTCGAGCCGAGCAGGCGTTGCAGGCCGGTATTCCCCACGATCGAATCATGGTCGACGCCGGACTCGACCTCGGCAAGAACCCGGCGATGTCCGCCGAATTGCTTCACCACAGCGACGATCTGGTGGCTTTAGGGTTTCCGGTGTTTCTTTCAGCGTCAAACAAAGGTTTTCTTGGTGAACTCGTCGGCACCGACGTCGACGACCGGCGCGAAGCCACGTTCGGTGCCCACGCGTTAGGGATTGCGCTTGGCTGCCGGATCCTGCGCGCCCACGACGTGCAAGGAAATCGCCGCCTGGCCGACACGATGAGCGCCATCCTCGAACATCGGCGAGACTGAACCCATGGTCCTGCGACTCATCGTTGGCGACGACCCGGTACTGATCGGTGAGGCCATCACCCGCAACGTTGACGAACTCATTGGCGACGGTGACCGCAGTTTGATGCTTGAGGTGCTGACCGAATCCGAATATCGAACCGACACCGGCGATTGGGACCTTGGCCGCCTGACCGACGCCGCGCAGACTCCACCGTTTCTGACCGAACGGCGGGTCGTGGTGGGCCGCCACCTGAGCCGGTTCGCAGGCAAAGACACGGTCGGGTCGTTGTTGACGTTGCTGAACGAAACGCTCGATTCCACCGACCTGATCTTGGTGTGGGAGAAAGGCATCGAACCGAAAGTTGACCGGATGCCTTCGCTTCCCAAAGCGGTGCGCGAAGCGGCCGAAACGGCGGGGGCGCTCGTCGTGCAGACATCAACCCCGAGAGGCCGTGGCGCTTCCGATTGGATTCGGGACCAACTGTCGCAGAGCTCGTTGTCGTTCGAACGGTCCGCGGTTGAGGCGTTGATCGACCTGATCGGCGACGAACACAGTCGAGTGGTTGGCATCGTGCGAACCCTCGAAGGGGCGTTGGGGGCAGGAGCAAAAGTCACCGTTGACGATGTCGTCCAGTTCGGTGGCGAACAGGGTTCGGTCGCTCCTTGGGAACTCGACGACGCTATTGACAAAGGCAACGTGGCCGCCGCGTTACAGATCATTCCCCGGCTGCTTCCCCCGTCAGCAACCCCAACCGATCGCAACGGTGCCGCTTTCCGCCTGCTGGCTGTGCTTCATAAGCGCTACAGCAACATGCTGCGGCTCGATGGTGCCGATGTCGCTGACGAGCGGCAAGCAGCAACATTGCTGGGCATGAAAGGCTCGACCTATCCGGCCAAGAAAGCAATGATGCAAAGCCGACGGTTAGGCACCGAGAAGCTTTCGCGGGCTATTGAGTTGCTGGCCGAAGCCGACCTGTCGCTTCGGGGCACCAAAGATTGGCCACCGGAGCTGGTGATCGAAGTGTTGGTCGCTCGGCTCGCCAACCTCAGCGGCCGACGCTAAGCGAACCGACGACTGGTTAGGCCGACAGTTTGCGGGCCAGCTGGCTCTTCTTGCGAGCCGCCTTGTTTTTGTGCATCACACCCGAGGCCACCGCTTTGTCGATGCGGGACATGGCTTCACGAACCAGTTCCTCGGCGTTGTCGGCCCCGTCGGCGATCGCCGCGTTGGCTTTCTTGGTGCGGGTGCTCAGCTCGGAGCGGACCTTGCGGTTGGCAAGGTTTCGCTTCACGGTCTGACGATTCCGTTTGATCTGCGACTTGATGTTGGCCACGACTACCTACTGCTGTTCGAAAGGGGGTGGGATCCGAAGCTGAAGGCTATCGGGATAACGCCACGTATCGCACCAGAGAATCGGTAGCGTCACAGAGCGGTTGTGCCCGCTCATCTCACATGAACCTCGAACAGATACGCAACACCTCCATCATTGCCCACATCGACCATGGGAAATCCACCTTGGCCGACCGGATGCTTGAACTCACCGGAGCGGTCGACGCTCGGGCGATGCGCGCCCAGTATCTCGATTCGATGGATCTCGAACGAGAACGCGGGATCACGATCAAGTTGCAGTCGGTCCGGTTGGGTTGGAAAGGCTCGGTCATCAACCTGATCGACACCCCTGGTCACGTCGACTTCGGCTACGAGGTGAGTCGCTCTTTGGCTGCCTGCGAAAGCGTGATTTTGGTCGTCGACGCGGCCCAAGGGATCGAAGCGCAAACGCTCGCCAACTGTTACCTGGCGATGGAAAACGACCTCGAGATCGTGGCGTGTCTCAACAAGATCGACCTGCCGGCCGCCGAACCCGACCGGTACGCGGCGGAGATCGAAAACGTTTTGGGGATCCCTGCCGACGAGATCCTACGCATCTCCGCCAAAACCGGGGAAGGTGTCCCGGCCCTGCTTGACGCCATCCTGGAACGAACCCCGCCACCGGTAGGGGACGCCGACGGACCGCTCCAGGCGCTGATCTTCGATTCGCATTTCGACCAGTACCGCGGTGTGGTTTCCTCGATCCGGGTCATGAACGGGGTGCTGCGCTCCAAAGACAAACTTCGGTTTATGCACGCCGGTACCAGCCACGACCCCGACGAGATCGGCGTTCGTACCCCGGACAACACTCCGGTCAGCGAGCTCGGCCCGGGCGAAACCGGCTATCTGATCGCCGGGATCAAAGATGTGGGTGAGGCTCGAAGCGGCGAAACCGTCACCACCGATCGTCACGGCGCCAGCGAAGTGCTCGCGGGTTATCAGGAACCGAAACCGATGGTGTTCTCCGGCTTGTATCCGATCGACGGCGACGAGTTCTCAGACCTGCGCGAGGCGTTGGAGAAGCTGCGTTTGAACGACTCGTCGTTCACCTACGAACCGGAAACGTCCGGGGCGTTGGGGTTCGGGTTTCGCTGTGGTTTCCTCGGGTTGCTCCACATGGAGATCGTCCGTGAACGACTCGAACGTGAATTTGGGTTGACCCTGATCTCCACCGCGCCGTCGGTTGAATACCACGTCACCCGGGGCGACGGTGCGGTTCTGGTGTGTTCCAACCCTTCGGATCTTCCTCCCGCTGCCGAGATCACCAGCATCGCTGAGCCGTACCTGCGGGCCAGCATCTTGACCCCGTCGAACTACACCGGCGCCATCATGGATCTGTGTCAGACCCGTCGCGGTGAGCTGATCAAGATGGAATATCTGTCGCCGGAACGCCTAGAGCTGGTGTACCGGCTGCCGTTGGCTGAAGTAGTGATCGACTTCTTCGATCAGTTGAAGAGCCGCACCCAGGGTTACGCCAGTTTGGATTACGACCCGGACGGTTACGACACCGGAAAGCTTGTGCGGGTAGACATTTTGTTGCACGGCGAATCGGTCGACGCGTTCAGCACCATCGTCCACAACGACAAGGCGTACGACTACGGCCGCAAAATGGCTGAGAAACTCAAAGAGCTCATCCCGCGCCAGAACTTTGAGGTACCGATCCAGGCTGCGATCGGGGGCAAGATCATCGCCCGCACCACCGTGAAGGCCTACCGCAAGGACGTCACCGCGAAGCTTTACGGCGGTGACATCACCCGCAAGAACAAACTACTGAACAAGCAGAAAGAAGGCAAGAAGCGGATGAAGGCCATTGGGCGGGTTGATATCCCTCAAGAAGCGTTCATTTCTGCTCTGCAACTCGACGACTGATCGGGACTTCGCCGTCGAAACTGCGTCGTCGGCCTTGTTTGCCGCGATAATGGACCGATGCTTGACGATCGCAAGTCCGCCATCCTGTCGGCCGTCGTTCAGGAATACATCGCGACCGTCCAGCCGGTCGGGTCGAGCCGAGTCGCGGCGTCCTCGGGGGTCGATGTCTCGTCGGCAACGGTGCGCAACGAGATGGTGGCGTTGGAAGAACAGGGGTACCTGATCCAGCCGCACACCAGCGCCGGACGCATCCCTACCGATAAGGGCTACCGGTTCTTTGTCGATTCGTTGCGCGGGGACCAACACGACCTGTACCAGTCCGACTCCACGTCGTTGCAGGACTTTTTCGCCGGTTCGCATGGGCAGCTCGAAGCGATGATGCTTCGGACCTCAACCGTGCTGGCTCAGATGACCGATTGGACCGGGGTGGTGGTTGCCCCTTCGGTGGAGCAGGCAAGCATTCGGCGGGTCGACATCGTGGATCTGTCGAGCCATCTTGCGATGGTGGTCGCGGTGTTGAGCAACGGGGTGATCGAAAAACGCACAGTCGAAGTCGCACAAGAACTCACCGCGGAGATCGTGGAAGAAGCGGCGCGACGTCTGATCATCAAAGTGCAAGCCAAGACTTTGTCGGAGTTGGCAGCGGCCGCGAACGATGACGAACCCGATCCGTTGTTGGACGCAGCAATTTCTGCTCTCAGCGAAGCGGGTCGGACCGCAGAACTGTACGTGGGTGGGGCCTCCCGCCTAGCCGGAGCGTTCACCGCGGTGGAACAGGTTCGGGAAGTGTTGACGGTGCTTGAAGAACAGATCGTGGTCGTCTCGATGATCCGCGACCTGCTTGATCGCGGTATGCGGGTGGCGATCGGTGAAGAAACCGGAGTGCAACCGTTAGCCGAGTGTTCGATTGTGGTTGCTCCGTTCTCGGTTGGTGGCGAATCGGCGGGAACGATCGGTGTGCTCGGACCGACCCGGATGGATTATTCGCAGGCCTTATCGGCGGTGGCGTTGGTCAGCAGTCGGCTCGAACGTGAACTGAACGAGGCCTGATGTCTGGTGATCATTACGAGACGCTTGGTGTTTCGCGCGGCGCTACCGACGACGAAATCAAACGGGCGTACAAAAAGCTGGCTCGGACTCATCACCCGGACCTGAACCCGGGCGACGCCGAGGCCGAAGCCGAGTTCAAACGGGTGGGTGCTGCCTACGAGGTGCTGCGAGATCCACAACGACGAGCCAACTATGACCGCTGGGGCGACGCCGGCGCTCCGGCGGATCCGTTCGGTGGGGCCGGGTTCGGCGACATTTTCGATGCGTTCTTCGGTGGGGGATCGATGTTTGGCGGGGGGCAGCGTCAATCTGGTCCACCCCGAGGCGAAGACCTTGAATGCCATGTTGATCTTGAACTCGTTGATGTGGTGTTTGGTGGCGAACGCGAAGTCACGGTCCGAACCGCGGTGCGCTGCGAAGACTGCGATGGCAGCGGCGCCGCGGCCGGGAGCAAACCCGAAACCTGTCAGGACTGTGGTGGCGCGGGTCAGGTTCGACGGGTTCGCCAGTCGGTGTTGGGCCAGATGGTGACCGCCTCAGCCTGCGGGAGCTGCGGTGGGGCTGGCGAAGTGATCGAATCGCCGTGCGGAACCTGTGACGGCAACGGTCGCACGATCGAACCGCGCACCTATTCGGTTCAGGTGCCGGCGGGTGTGGATGACGGTTCGACGCTGCGCTTGTCGGGGCGTGGTGCGGTTGGGCTTCGGGGCGGTGCCGCCGGTGACTTGTACGTGCGGGTGCGGGTCAGCCCCCATCCGACGTTCCGCCGGGACGGTGATGATCTCGTCCACGACTTCTTTATCCCGTTCACTCAAGCCGTCTTGGGGGCCGAACTGGATTACGAGACGTTGGACGGTGCAGAAACCCTTGTGATCCCCCGGGGAACCGAGTCCGGTACCGAGTTCCGGATGCGGGGCCGGGGTGTTCCTCATGTACGCGGTCGTGGCCGTGGCGATCTCCGAGTTCGGGTGTTCATTGATGTTCCTGACGACCTCGACGATGATCAGGAAACGCTGCTGCGCGGTTTTGCTGAACGTCGCGGCGAACCGGTAGCCGAGCCGGGTACTGGGTTGTTCGACCGGATCAAATCCGCTTTCTCGTAAGGTGGCGGTGGTGAACAACGCGAACCCTGACGGTCGGCACGGCCCGCACGTGATTGCCAGTTCGTTTCGCGATCTGCTGCTTGATCCTGACGATCGACATCATCTGAGCCGGGTGGTGCGCCTCCGCGACGGAGACCCGGTGACCGTTGGTGACGGTGAGGGTCGATGGCAGGCCTGCCGATGGGGCCAAGAACTTGTACCGGTCAGCGAAGTGGTGGAGGTGGCTCCGCCCGCGCCACGGGTTGGGGTGGCGTTCGCGTTGATCAAAGGTGGGCGACCGGAGTTGGTGGTGCAGAAACTGGTGGAACTCGGGGTGGACGACATTTATCCGTTTGCCGCGGCTCGATCGGTGGTTCGATGGGATGAAGACAAGGCCGCGAAGAACCTTCAGCGTCTTCAACGGGTCGCCCGCGAAGCGGTGATGCAGTGCCGGCGGGCCTGGCTCCCGTTAGTGCATCCGGTGGAGACGTTCGCAACCGTTGCCCGCTTGGCGGGGGCCAGTCGTGCCGACCACGGAGGCGAACCAGTTTCGTTGCACAACCCGGTGGTGCTGATCGGCCCGGAAGGTGGCTGGGACGACGATGAGCGGGCGGTAGATCTCCCGGTCGTGTCGTTGTCGAAGGCGGTGCTGCGAGCCGAAACCGCCGCGATCACCGCGGGTGCGCTTCTCGCCGCCTCCCGAGACCTGACATAGCCTTTGGTTTATCGTTGCGACTAGCGGCTAATTGCCCTACGTTTACCACCGTGAGTAACCAAACAAGCACCAAGCGTGAGATGTCATCGCCGGCATCCGAACGAGATCACATGGATGCTGAAGGGTCAGACCACGACGCGGACTACAGCAAACTGATCGGTCAACGACTCCGCGCGGTTCGTCGCCAGAAGGCGTTTTCACTTCACGAGGTGGAGGCAATGTCCGGCGCCGAGTTCAAAGCATCGGTGTTGGGCGCATACGAACGTGGCGAACGAGCAATCTCGGTACCTCGACTTCACCGACTCAGCCGGCTGTACGGCGTCGCGACCGCCGCACTCCTTCCTGCGGATCCCACGACCTCTCCAAGCTCCGACGTGGTCGGGTCCGGTGGGGCAACTGGGGGACACAACCAGCCGTTGCGTTTGCTCTTTGACGTTGCCGAACTGCCGGGCGAACCGTCCGACCCCGACGGTTCCGTGCGCCGGTATGTATCGAAGGTGCAGATCCTCAACGATGACCTCCACGCCAGCACCTCTGAAGTGAGTCCCGAGGACTTGTCGGTGCTAGCCCGACTCCTCGGCACCAACCCCGACCGCGCTACACCCCCTCCGGAGTGATCTCAGGATCCTCAGCGTTTCCCGTATCTTCGGTGGTGAAAGCCAGCGCCGGCAACACCAGTTCTTGACCGGGAAAGATCAGGTCCGGGTTGGTTACACGGTCCGTATTGGCGGCGATCACTGCTGACCAGTAGGTCGCGATTTCGGTGGTCGATGGTTCGAGTTGCTGGTTGGCGACCAGCACCTGGCGGGCGATCGTCCACAAGCTGTCACCGGGAGTGACCGTCCACGTCGCCAACGGGTCGCCAACCCGGTCGGGTTGATCGGTCGGTTGATCGGTCGCCACCGGTTCCTCCTCGGTGCTCACAGCTACCGTTTCGGCGGGGCCGAGATCGTAGAGCACCATGGTGGGCCGATGTTGGTCAGTGGTGGTAGCGGGACCGAGGTCGGTGAGGTCTAGTTGGCCGGTTTCGGCGGCGTGGGCGCTGGTAACGCTAAGAACCCCAATGGCGACCCCGGCACAAAGCGACCGGCGAAGGGAGGGGAGTGCGTATCGAAGGGCCACTCGTTGCAGCGAAGCCAACCGGCACCAGCCAGCGATCAAAACGGTTGTTGACACCATCAGGACGTACAGGCAGTAGGCCGCGACCGCCAGTTGGATGACCGTCGCCGCAGCCATCGCGGTTCCGGCCGTCTCCCACCAAAGCAACCCGTCGGTGGGTTCGGCGAGTAGGTCGAGTGCGGGGGTTGGTAAAGCCAGCAAGCCGAGCAGCCCGGCGAGGGACAGCAGGGTGAGTCGAGTGGCAGTGAACATGTCAGCTCCTTGGAGGGGTAACGAGCTGGGAGCCGAACGCGGTCCGGATCCGAAGCTCGGGACAGGGTGAGGAGTCCGTAATGAACTCGAGCGCGTCAGCGACAATCACGCGATGCGAGGGAGTCAGGGTGGCACCCGATGTCGGCCAGGCGGAGAACACCACGACCTCACCGGTTGCGGGACGCAGAGCGGCCAGGGTGGGTGTCCCGTCGCAGTTCCAGTCGCCCACGGTAACCAGGTCGCCTTCGGCACCGAGTCCGTACTGGCGTCCGTCGTGGGTAATGACGACCTGTGCGCTGATGGCCGGGTCGCCGGTGAAAAGTTCGACCGGTGGCGCAGTGGTAGTCACCGTGTCGAGATCAGGGGCTTGGCTGGTCGCGGGGGTTTGGCTGGTCGCGGGGGTTTGGTTGGTTGTAGGCGCTTGGCTGGCTGGTTGATCGTTGCCGAAGACGGTCATTGCCACAACGACGACGACAACCAATGTCGCGGCTGCGATGACGCCATGACGAACCTGCTGTCGTTCCGGGACCCAGCGCTGCGCTGGTGGAGGGTTGGCAACGTGGGCGTCAAGGATCCTCACCGCCTCCCGGAAGCTGTGTTCTGGGTCGCTTACCGCGGGCAGGGCAGCGTGGAGGCGAGCTTGCTGGTCGGGAGGCAGGTTGCGGCCAAGGTGGCGGGCCAACGCCAGAAGCTGATCTCGATCGGTTTGTCGACCGTCGTCGCTGACCGCTTGGGCTACACCGAACCCGCAGAGCACCGGTAGCCCTTTCGACCCAACCAGTACGTGTTCTGCTTGGACATCTCCATGACAGATCCCGGCGGTGTGAAGGTCGGCAACGATGGCACTCAACTCGGCGATCCCAGTCAGGATGTCCTCCAGCGTGTTCGGTGGATGGCCGGCCCAGTTCTCCGGTCCGACAAACACGGTGGCCAGCGTTGGTTCCGGCCCGGGTTGCCAGTCGACGAAACGGATCACCCCAGGGTGTTCCAGCTCACAGAGGATTTCTGCCTCATGGGCGAGCCGCGCCTGAGAATCCGCATCGGAAGCCCGTTTGAGTGCAACCAATTGGTCGCCGTCAACACTGATCGAGATACCACCCATTGAAATGCCGTTGGCCCTGTCGGTCGTTGCGAGTCAGGGATCAAACGGGGGTGCGCGGATGTCGATCCAAATCCGTAAAAACGAGAGTACATGAAAAGCATCGAAACGCAACCCGGGGTGGGCGATTCGGTGCGGGCGCTAACGTTAGGGGGTGAGTAACCCCCGAGTGATAGCGGTTGAGCCGGCTTCACCTGCCGAGCGAGCCGGGCTGCAAGCCGGAGACGAAATCGTTTTGGTGGCTGGCGAAACGCCACGTGACGTGATTCGTTGGCAGATACTCACCGATGAAGCCGACCTTGATCTGGTGGTCAGCCGTGGGAGCGAACGGTTAGAACTCTTCGTTGACAAGGATGCGGGTCAACCGTTGGGGGCCGAAGTTCACGCCGCCATCTTCGACAAGGTGCAGACCTGCGATAACCACTGCGAGTTCTGTTTCATCTACCAACTGCCGAAAGGCATGCGACGTTCGCTGTATCTCAAAGACGACGATTACCGACTGTCGTTTCTGTACGGAAATTTCACCACTTTGACCAGGTTCACGGAACTGGATCTGGAGCGGGTCATCACCGAACGGTTGTCACCGCTGAACGTGTCGATCCACGCCACCGACCCTGACGTTCGGGCTGACATTTTGCAGAACCGGCGCGGTGCGGTGTCGCTGCGTTGGCTTCGGGCGTTGCTGGATCACGGCATCGAAGTGCACGGTCAGATCGTGGTCTGCCCGGGGGTCAATGACGGTGACGTACTCGACGACACTTTGGCCGGGGTGCTCGAACGGTTCCCTGAATTGGCAACGGTTAGCGTGGTGCCGTTGGGGCTCTCGAAGTTTTCCAAACAGCCGCGAATGCGTCCCCACACTCGTGACGAAGCGCTGCGAGTCGTGGAGTTGGTTGCTGAATACCAGCAGGTTTTTCTCGAATGTTTGCAGCGACGGATGGTGTTCGCCTCCGACGAGTACTACCTGATGGCCGGGCAGCCGTTCCCGGACGCGGAAAGCTACGAGGGGTTCCCGATGCACGAGGACGGCATCGGCATGGCCCGCACGCTGGAAGCCGAGTTCTTTGATCCAGCCGTGACCGAACCGACCGGCCCCCGGGCCGGGTTTTTCGCCTGGGTAGATGGTGCCCCCGCCGACGGCTACCGGGCACCCCGGCAAGGGTCGCCGGCGGCGGTGGTTTCGGTAGGCGGAACCGACCCGAACGAACCAGTAGCAGCTCTGGTCACCTTGTCGCCTCGCCGCAACGCGCCGGTAGGGGTATTGACCGGAACGCTGGGCGCGCCGATTCTTGAACCGTTGCTGGCCGCTTCGGGACGAAACGACGTTCGCCTGATACCGGTCGAAAACCAGTATTTCGGAGGGACGATCGGCGTAACCGGTCTGATGGTCGGCGAAGATGTGGCTCGAGTGTTGAACGAGCAGCCGGAAGGCCACCGCTATTTGCTTCCCGACGTGTGTTTGAGCCGGGGTGTTTTTCTTGACGGCATGTCCGTCGCTGATCTTCCGCGCCCCGTCGAGGTGATCTCTACCGACGGCGGGGCGCTCCGCATGGCATTGGAGTTGCGATGAGTCTTCCCGTGGTTGCGATCGTTGGCCGACCCAACGTCGGCAAATCGACGTTAGTGAACCGAATATTGGGCCGTCGCGAAGCGATCGTTGAGGAACGCCCGGGGGTGACCCGGGACCGCAAAGCGGTCGATGCCGAATGGCAGGGACACCAGTTCACGCTGCTCGACACGGGTGGCTGGATGGCCGACGGCGACTCGTTGGATGACAAAGTGTCGGCCCAGTCCGAACAGGCGATGCGCGACGCACAAGCCATTTTGTTGGTCGTCGATTCCACGGTGGGGGTCACGCCAGAAGACGAACGGGTGGCGTTGATTCTGCGCCGTCTTGACACTCCGGTGTTGGTGGTCGCCAACAAGATCGATCACCAGAATCAAGAATTGGCGATCTGGGAGTTCATGGGTCTTGGCCTCGGTGAACCATTCGCGGTGAGTTCGCTGCACGGGCGCGGCACCGGTGATTTGCTTGACCGGTTGGTGTCGTTGCTTCCCGAAGGCAGCGACGAACCGTTCGAGGATCCGAAGACGTCGGATCCTGAATTGTTCTCGGTAACCCTCGTTGGCCGACCCAACGTGGGCAAATCGACCCTGTTCAACCGGTTGATCGGCGAAGAACGCGCCGTGGTGCACGACCGGGCCGGCACTACCCGTGACGCGATCGACACGATCGTAGAAACCGAAACCGGCCCGATCCGTTTCGTCGACACGGCCGGTATGCGGCGCAAAGCCAAGATTGATCAAGACACCGAGTACTACTCGCTGGTACGGGCCCTGAAAGCGGTCGATGACTCCGACGTTGCGCTGCTGGTCATCGACGCCACCATCGGGGTGACCCACCAGGATCAGCGCCTAGCTGAGCGAGTTGATGCTGCGGGTTGCCCGATCGTGATCCTTCTCAACAAATGGGAGCTGCTCAACACCGAACAGCGAGGCAAGATCGGTGATGACGTGCAACGAAAGCTCGGGTTCCTTGGTGACCCTCCGGTGTTGCGGATTTCGGCGCTGACCGGCAAAGGCGTGAACCGGTTGTGGCCCGAATTGCAGCAGGCGGTGGGGGATTACCGCCGTCGGATCCCTACCCGCGAAGTCAACGCCTGCATTCGAGCGGCGCAAGCGGCGCAGCCAGCCCCGCAGGGAGCGCGGGTGATGTACGCGACCCAGGGGGCTACCGATCCGCCTACCTTCACCTTGTTTGCAAACCGTGAACTACCTCGGACCTACATGCGCTACCTGGAGCGTTCCCTTCGAGAAACGTTCGACATGGGCTCAACCCCAATCAAGCTGCGGGTGCGCCGCCGTAACGATTGAGTTTGAACGACTAAGCTCGCCGTACCGTGCTTGACGAGGAGCACCCGTGACTTTTCTACTTCTGTCTCTGACCACCGTGTTGTGCCTGCTGGCCACACTGGTGAATGTCCGGTCGGCGAGGCTTCGCCTTCGTGTTGTCCGGCTGATTGAAGCCGACACCACCCATGACGTTGAGGCGCAGTCGTTGGCGTTCTCGGCTTACCGCAAAGAAGCCCACGCCGCGATCGTGTACGGGTTATTGACCTGTGCGTTTCTGTCAACGTTGGCGTTCGCACCGTCAGGTTCGTCGCTGGTGTTCGCGCTGGTGACCGCCCCAGCCGGTGCGTCGCTGTGGTGGGCTCGGCTTTCGGTACGCGAAGCTCGCATGTCACGCAACCGGTGGGACATTGAACGCCGTGCCGGTGAGGCGTTGGAACAAGAACAGTTAGCTCCGAAGGCGTGGGCTGCTCGGCTCGCTCCCGAAGAGGTTCCGGATTTCACCGGTTTTGAAATCGGTCGGGTGTATCAGGCTGGTTCGGGTTTGATGGCCGGAGACTTCTTCGATGTACACCGGGTTGGTCCGACCCGAGTGGCGGCCGTGATTGGCGATGTGGCCGGGCACGGTATCGAATCGTCGATCACCGCGTTCCAGGCCAAGTACCTGCTTCGGGTATTCCTCCGTCAATTCCGTGACCCGGCGCAGGCCTTTGAAGAACTCAACGAGCAGCTTTCGACCGGCGACCGTCACGAAGAGTTCATTTCGGCGGCGGTCATCGTGTTTGACACCGAAGCGGGAACGTTGCGGTACGTGTCAGCCGGCCACCCGGCGGTGTTCCTCTTCCAAGCCGACGGGACGTTGCCGCTGCGCTCCACCGGGCCATTGTTGATGCTTGATCCCGAGGCACAGTATTTCTCGCGGGAGATCCCGATGGAAAGCGGCGATCTGGTGGTGATGTACACCGATGGTCTGGCCGAAGCCCGAGCTGGCAGTTCGCAGTTTGGCGAAGAACGGATCATCAAAACCACCGAACGAGAACTCAACGCGCCACCCGATGTGCTCTGCAAAGCCCTGCTTGACGCCGCGAAAGATCACGCAGGTGGGGTGATCGACGACGACACCGCGATTATGGCGATCCGTCGGGACTGATCCCGGGTTTACTGGCTCTACGCTCAACGCTGATGCCTTGGTGCGACCCGTGTGAGAAGAACTGGACACCGTCTTCGGTTGGGGCCGATGGCCGCTGTCCGACGTGTTCGGGTCCGCTGGAAGGAACACCGGGGGTTGATCACGAACCGGTGCACACCCCGTGGCATTTCTGGGTCGGAGTGGCGGCCGCCGGCGGGTATCTGCTGTGGCGTTTGATCCAGGCGATCCTGGCTGTTTTCTAACCGGGAGTTAGCGGTTACGTAGCCGCACGACCGCCATCCGGGCCCGTTCCACCCCGAGATACATAGCCGGGAAGGTGATCAGCACCAGCAGTGTGGAACTCACAAGACCACCGATCAGCACGAAACAGAGCGCTTCCCAGAACGGGTCGCTGAGGGCCAGCGGAAGCAACCCGGCGACGGTGGTTGCGGTGGTGACTAGCAGCGGCCGGAACCGTTGTTCGATGGCGGTAGCGATCGCCCGTGACGGTCGTACCCCCCGGCGCCGTTCCTGGTTGGCGGCGTCGACCAGCAGGATCGTGTTGTTAACGGCGACCCCCACCAGGGCGATGAACCCGACCATGACAAGGAAGCTGAGCTGGTTGTTGGTTTGTTCGAGCAACGTGAACACCCCGAAGAAGCTGAACGGGACGGCGAGGAACACTAGGAGCGGCTGGGTGAATGAACGGAACTGGATCATCAGGAACACCAGCATCAAGGCGATAGCGACGATCAGGGCGTAACCGAGCACGGCGAAGTCGTCCTGGTTGTCGGATTCGAGGCCGTAATCAAACTCGAGCGCGTCGGCGTTCAGCCCTCGGGCGGTCAACGTTTCGGGAGGAAACAGGTCGGTCACGAGTTGTTCGGCCGCGGCCAGGTTGCCGGTGGTGTCCTGCGTGTCGAACTGGGCGCGAATCTCGATGATCGAACGACCATCAACCCGCCAAACCCGCCCGGCGCTCGCCGTGAACGTGGTGCCGACCGTGGTGGTCGCACCGGTGCTCTTGTCCAGTACCTGACCGGGGAGCTGGCGGGTAATCTCATTGGCCAGCGCGTTGGCGGCCTCAGCTTGGGCCGGTTCGAAGACGATCTGCGTTCGGAACGGGAAATCCTCCGCGGGAGGTCCGTTGCTGGTGGCCTGACTCCCAACCCGCGCCCCGACCAGATCGCCGGTCGCGGTTTCGATCCGATCGGCGTAGGTGGGGGAGGTGGTGTCGCGGCTCTTGAACGGAACGAGTTCGACGAACACGTAGGCCCGGCGGCTGTCGCCGATGATGACCTGATAGCGGTCAAGGTCGTCACCGAGTTCGGCGAGCACGATGGCGTCGACCTCGTGCTGGATGGCTTGGGCTTGCTCGATGGTGGTTCCCGGGTCGAACTCAACGGTGATCTGAACGACGTTGGAGTCTTTGGTTGGTGGGAAAATGTTGAACCCGATACGAGCCGCGGTCCCGAACCCAACCGCGATCAACACCAAGGCAAAAAGGATCAACCCGACGCCGCTCGCGAAGCCGCGGACGCCGCGTCCAGCCGGGAACACCGCGAGGCGGCCTAGGCGTCGAGCGATTCGTTTTTGGACACCGACCAGCGGACCGGCCGTGGTGCCTCGCAGGATAAAGACTCGACCCAACGCGGGGATCAGGGTGATGCTCAGCAGGAACGAAACGCTGAGGGTGAGGATCACAGTGACCGGAATTGGGCGAATGAACTCGCCGAGGATGCCGGTGACGAACGCCATCGGGGCAAAGACGGTGACGGTCGACAACGTCCCGGCAAACGAGGCGCTGGCGACCCGGTCCACGGCCCGTCGCACGATGCTCAGGGAAGGATCGGCACTGGGCGAGTTGTCGGAAGGTTCGGTGTCGGGTTCAAGGTCGCGAGACGCGTCGATTGATTCGCTGACAACGATCGCGTCGTCGACGAGCAGGCCGAGCGTCAAAACCAACGCGAAGAACGTGATGGTGTTTCGCGAATAGCCGATAATCCACAGTCCGGCCATGGTGGTCAGCATTACGGTGCCCATGAACGCCGCGGTGATCAGCGCGGCCCGCCAACCGATCAGCAAGAAGCTGACGATGGCCACCGCGATAAGCCCGAACAGCAAGTTGCTGGTGAGCGTGTCGAGCTGGTCTTGTACTTCAATAGCGAAATCGGCACCGATCACGGCCCGATAGCCGGGTTCAAGGACATCGAGGCTGTCGAGGGACTGCTGGACTTGGCGGCTGAACTCGAGCACGTCAGCGTCAACGTTGAGGTTGCGGATGATGCCGATCCCGATCGATTCAGTCGCGACCATGTCGCCACGATCGGCGTACCGGTTGAAGTCGGTCCGGCGAATTTCGGGTTCTCCGGTCGCCGGGTTGGTCGATTCGGTGAGCAGGCGCAGAACTTCGGTTGATGCAACGGTGGCGGTGTCTTGCAGGTGGGTGGCGACCAGCTCAGCTTGGGTTTCGAGCGCTTCGGGGGAGGCATCGGTCGGTCCGACGACGGTGACGACCATGTCGTAGGTTTCGAGAAATTTGGTGGCGTCTATCGGTGAATAGGTGAGTTCAACTTCGGCGGGCAGGCCGGGAACGGCAATGGCTTGAAGTTCGGTGACTCCTTGGATCGATGTGTAGCCGCCGTCGAACTCGATGAACCCGAGGAACCCGTCGGGTCGGCTGAAGGTCTGGACCGAGGCCACCCCAGGAGCATCCTTGATGGCTTCGTACACCGGTTGGGCGATTTCCTCATCGACCCGGGCGGCATCGTCAACAAACCAGATGGCGTCGACCGTGGCGACCGGCACGTTGACCGGAGGGAAACCTTCACGATCCAAACCACGGTTGAAGGCGTATCCGCCTACCGCAAGCAGCAGGATCCAAATAGCGATCGTGGTTTTGGGATGGCGGGACGCGGCGATGGCAGGACGAGTAAAGAAACTCGGCCGCCCAGTCGGGGGGTGAGGCACAGGTCAGACGGTAGCGGAGCGGGCCAACCGCCCATTGTGACGGCGAACGGTCATTGGTCACGTGATGTGATGCCGACGCGGAGTTGATGTTTGGGTCGTGTCGGCAGGTAGGACCCGTAGGTCAGGTGCGGTACGCTCAGGTCGCCACGGGCTGTGGCGCAGCTTGGTTAGCGCGTCGGTCTGGGGGACCGAAGGTCGGAGGTTCAAATCCTCTCAGCCCGACTCTTGAGGATCTCTGCTGCGGCGGGGATCCTCGCCGGTTTGGGCCGGTAGCGGCGCCGTGGCCCGCTGTCGGGTCGTGCTGTTGTGACTTAGTTTTCGGCTCGGTGAGCGTCGGCCAGTTCGGCCATGGACGTGAATCGGAACGCAACTTCGGGAACGGCACCAGGGTCTCGGGTTGCGCCGAACCCGGACACTTCGTGGCGCCGATGGATCCAGCAGGAGGCGAGTCCGTGGTCTTGGGCTGGCACATGGTCGTGAAACAGACTTTCGGCGGTGTGCAGGATTTCAGCCTTAGCGACCCCTAGCCGTTGCAGTCGGCTGGTGAGGTACGCAAAGTTGGCCGGGTTGGGTTTGAACGATCCGATGTCTTCGGCGGTGTAGATGGCGTCGAACGTTACGCCGAGTTTGCGGTTGCTGGCCGTGAAGCTGGCATTGTCCACGTTGCTCAAGATCACCAGCCGGTAATGCTCACGAAGGTACCCAAGCGCCTCGGCCGAGTCGGGAAAAGCAGGCCATCGCTCTACCGAGTTGCCGTAGGCGAGGCAGTCATCCCATGAAGCGTCCACGGCCCATTCTTCGGCGAGCCGCCGGTACACCACCGCCAGCACCTCCCGGTACGGGCGGGTCGGGGTGAGCGCCTGTTGTTCGGATTCGTGAAAGGCGTGGGCTTGAAGCGCGTGATCTCGGTCGACGCCATCAGCCCGGTCCAAGAGCGGGCCAAGCCCTTCGATGATGCCTGACTCCCAGTCGATGAGGGTCCCGTAGCAGTCGAAGGTCAAGGTGGAGAAGTCTCGAAGTTTCACGTCGGAAGTCTCGCCCGCGTCCCTGCCGGGCGCAACTGATCAATCCGGCTGCACCCGTCAGGGGGAAGAGGCTTTCGTGGGGGACAAGCACACAAAGCCCGACGCAACCTGCCAGGCCGACGTTAGGGTTGCTTTAGCTTCCCCGGTACAACACCTGCTCGGCACAGAGCAGGACCTGCACAGGTGTGACTACCGGAGGTTCAACAATGACGTGTTTGCGTCGCACAACGCACCGGGGCCGTGGGCTTCGGGCGTATCAACAAAGGGTTCTCGTTGCGGTGATGGCAACGGGGTTAGGGCTATTTTTCCCGTCGTTGCCGGCCGGGGCGGTTGCTGGTTTCGGCGACGTCGAACACGGTCAGCACTACGACAGGGGGGTGCAGTGGATGGTTGACGGCGGGTTTACTGACGGCACCGCCCCCGGATGTTTTTCCCCTCAGCGACCAGTAACCCGGGGACAGGCCGCGGCGTTTCTGTGGCGGATCAGTGGCCGTCCCGTAGCCCCCGCCCATCCGTTCGTTGACGTCGATACTGACTGGCAACAGGACGCAGTGTCCTGGCTGTTTGCCCAAGGCATCACCACCGGCACCACCGGCACGACATTCTCGCCAACCGACCCGGTGTCGCGCGGGCAGTTCGCGGCGTTGCTGTGGCGCATGGCTGGCCGGCCACCCGCAGCCCCCGCCCATCCGTTCGTTGATGTCGACATTGACTGGCAACAGGACGCAGTGTCCTGACTCGCCTCCGAACGCATCACCACGGGAACGTCAGAAATCACCTATTCACCCACCGAACCGGTAACCCGAGGCGAGATCGCAACCTTCTTGTGGCGTTACCAGGGCCGACCACCGGTCGTGATCGACCCGACCGAAACTCCATGCCGGCAGATCGAACCACCACGAGAGTTGGCCAATCCGGGCGACGTCAAGAACTGTTCAGATTTCGCAAGCCAACTCGCGGCGCAGGTGTGGTTCGATCGTTACTCCGCCCGCTACGGCGATGTGGCGCGCCTCGATGGGGACCGCAACGGGCGAGCCTGCGAAGAAAACGGTTAACCGTCCGGCCACCGGTCAATGGCCTTCGATCAACGCCCCGTCAAGTTCGGGTCGGCCCGACGCAACGTCATCTGGAGTGAGCCCCAACTGGTGCAGATGGTCTGGCCAAGCCGATCCGGTGATTCGTGTGCAAGCGATCTGGGCTAGAGCATCGGAGGTGTGGATCCCGTATCCGCCTTGACCAACCAGCCAGAAAAACCCGTCGAGTGTCGGGTCGAAGTCACTGATCGGCGTCCGGTCAGAGGTGAACGTTCGCAGCCCCGCCCACGTCGAACGCACATGGCGCGCGTCGAGTGTGGTGAAATCGGCGAGGCTCGCTAACCCTCGGGCCACGTCGATTTCTTCAGGTCGGGCATCGCAGGGTTCGGACGGGGTCTCGTCGGCGGGAGACACCATCAACCCTCCGGGTTCGGGTTTGCAATAGCCGACCATCGGACCGGCCGCGGGTTCGAACGAGGTCAGGGGCCACCGGGCCACGTCGGCGGCCGGGTAATGCTCGGGGATTGCCGCAATCGCGATCGTTCGTCGCAGCGGATGCAACCCCACCGGCTTGGCTCCCGCCATCACCGCTAACCGATCACCCCACGCTCCAGCCGCGTTGACCACCGTTTGCGCCTGGAACTGCACCGACCCCGCAGTGACCGTCCAAGTCGTCGCCGAGCGGGTCAGGTCTCGAACCGGTGCCGACACATGAATGACCCCGCCTGCCTTACGGAACCAGCGAACATAGGCCTGATGGAGCCCAGCAACGTCGATGTCTTGAGAATGGGGTTCGTACAGTCCACCGGCGATGTCATCGGCCAAGATCGGAAGGATCTCCCGGGCTTGATCACCGTCCACAAACTCGGTTGATGGCACCAGCTTCTGGGCGTGGGAAACTTCGTTTCGTAACGCCTCAACCCGTTCAGCTCGACCGGCTTTGAGCAGGGGTCGAAGGCCAAGCAGGGGACCGTCAGCGAGATCAGCGGGAGGACGGTCGAGAAACGGCCGGGTCGCGATTGTCAGTCGGCGCACCGTGTCGTTGCCGTAGTTCTCCAAATACTGAGCGGCGGACCGTCCGGTCGTGTGGTACGCCAACGTCGCTTCGGCCTCGACCAAAACGGTCGCCAACCCGGCGTCGGCAAGCCGAGCCGCAGCCGAAACACCCGCGATCCCACCCCCGATGACCAGTACGTCGCAGCGCTCCATGACCGGAGACTAGAGGGTAGTTACGGTCGAACGAAGTTGGTTGGCTACGATCCCTGTCGTGGATGAACGTGGTCATCTGCGGTCGACCGTCTTTGTCGAAGGGCGACACAACGAACAGGAGCGGAGTATGGCGATCACCGACGCAAACCCGGACAGTTTCACACGAATGGACGAATCGACTGAGCAGCAGTGGCAGGTCATCGGTGAACGAACCCGCGCCAACCAGGGCCGGGTCGCTGACCGGCTTCTGATGCTGCTCGAATCGCTGGCCGACATCTCCGACGGTTTCATCACCGATCAACTCACCCACTGCTTGCAGACGGCAACCATGGCCGAGAAAGCCGGGGCCGATCCCGAAATGGTGTTCGCGTCGTTGATGCACGATGTAGGCAAGGCCATTTCGGTACCAAACCACGGTGCGATCTCGGCCGAGATGATCAAGCCGTACGTGCGAGACGATGTGTACCGGACGATCCTCAATCATCAAGATTTCCAAGGACGGCACTACTACCAGCATTTCGGTGCCCCCACCGATCTACGCGACCAGTTCCGGGACGAAAGCTGGTTTGCCCTATGTGAACAGTTCACCGACGACTGGGATCAGCAGGCGTTCGACCCGCAAGCAGAAACGTTTCCGCTGGAACATTTCGAGCCGTTGATCCGTGAAATCACCGCGCAGGCCCGGTTCTGAACCGAACATGACCGGTTCTGATTCACACACCCGCCGAATGGTGGTCACCGGCGCTTCCAGCGGGATCGGCGCTGCTGCCGTGCATCGTTTCGTCGCCGAAGGTTTCGAAGTGCATGCGGTAGCCCGCCGGGCTGAACGGCTCGCCGGGTTGTCGGCGGCCACCGGTTGCGCAACCCATGTCTTGGACGTCACCGACACCGACGGGGTGGTGGCGCTGGCGGGCGAGCTCGGGCCGATCGATGTGCTGGTCAACAACGCTGGCCTGGGCCGGATGGATGCACCGTTGGCCACCGGGTCGCTTAGCGACATCACCCGCACGATCGAAACCAACGTGACCGCGTTGATGGTGATGACTATGGCGTTTCTTCCACCGATGATCGAACGGCGTTGCGGCCACATCGTCAACATCGGGTCGATGGCAGGGCTTTAC
Source organism: Candidatus Neomicrothrix sp. (assembly GCA_017852795.1). Lineage (GTDB taxonomy): Bacteria > Actinomycetota > Acidimicrobiia > Acidimicrobiales > Aldehydirespiratoraceae > UBA11606. The sequence continues at coordinate 40,492 of JAFMKU010000007.1, read as the reverse complement.
CCGTTGTCTTCGGCTACCTACGGTGCGTCGAAAGCAGCAGTGAACCGGTTCTCGATGAACCTACGGATCGAACTTCGAGGGACCGGGGTGCGAGTCACCGAGATTTGTCCGGGTCGGGTCGCCACCGAGTTTTACGATGTGGCGATCAGCGACCCGCAACGCCGAGCAGCGTCGAAAGATTCCGGGGTGCAGGAAATCACCGCCGAAGAACTGGCCGACGCCATCCATTACGCGGTGCAGGTTCCGGCTCACGTCAACATCAACCGGATCGAACTGCAACCCACCGAGCAGACCTACGGCGGGATGTCGTTTGACACGGTGATCCCCGAAGGAGAAGACATCGCATGACCGATTTCAGCGGACAGGTCGCGGTGGTGACCGGCGCGGCTTCAGGGATGGGAGCGGCAACCGCCCGACTTCTGGCCGAAGCCGGAGCCACACTGGTGTTGCTGGATCGCAACCCTGATGGTCTGGACACGGTGGCCGGGCAATGTCGTGAGGTGGGGGCACCGTCGGTGCGCACCGAGACCGGTGACGTGAGCGACTCCGGCTACTGCGACGCAGCGATCGACGGGGCCGTGGCCGAATATGGACGAATCGATGTGCTGGTCACTGCGGCGGGAACCATCCACCGCGCCAATTCGCTGGCCACTTCCGACGCTGACTGGCAGCGGGTGATGGGAGTCAACGTTGACGGCATGTTTTTCTGCTGCCGAGCCGCGCTTCGCCACATGACCGCCGCCGGTTCGGGTGCCATCGTCAACTTCGGTTCGATCTGGGGTGGCGTGGGTTCGGCGGGTTCTACCGCCTACTGCGTGTCCAAAGGCGCGGTGCATCAACTCACTCGGGCCTTGGCTCTCGATCATGTCGAGCAGGGCATCCGAGTGAACGCGGTTGCTCCCGGTGAGGTCCGCACTCCGATGCTGTCCGCGGAACGGGCCGCGCCACCGAGCGACGCAGACCTCCAAGCTCTCGCCGATGCCACGATCCCCATGAAACGGCTGGCTGAACCCGAAGAAATCGCCCGGGTGGTGGTGTTTTTGGCTTCCGACGCCGCCAGTTACATCACCGGCGAAATCGTCCACGTCGACGCCGGGTACACCGCCCGCTGAGCGGCCGGCGCGACCCGATCGCGATCGATTAGGGCGAACCCGGTTCAGGCTTGTAGATCGGCGGCCAGCGCTTGTTGCTGCTCGTCGGTCAGTTCAACTTCTCCATCAAGCGACGGAAAGTCGGTGCCGATCGCAACTGGGGCTGATGAACAGGCAAACCGGAGGTACTGCACGGCGGAGAGCCGGTCGGTGCCGACCTGCATCGGATCGAAGCTGGCGTACACCCGGCTTCCGTCGGCGAGACGCACATAGATCCGTTCCTGAAGGCCAAGCCATTGCTGAAGGAGTGGTTTGCGGTCGGCTTCGTCAGGGATCTCGATCAGCAGCGCACAACCAAGTTCGCCGGTTTCGCCCAGCATCCGATTGTAGGTTTCGATCTCTTCGACGATTGCCGACTCTCGAGCGATCCGCTCGGCTCGCATGATTTCCTGCACCTGATAGGTGAGGGTTTCGCGATTTTCGAACAGAAACGTCAGGTTCTCACCGAGGTGGATACGTCGAACCCGTTTGATTTCAAGAATTCGGGCCCGGACATCGGTCCGTCCGTCTTCGTAGGTTTGGTAGTCAACGACGTCGGATCGTTGGATGAGTCGGTTCATGTCATGTCTCCTCTGGGGGGTTGGAGGGGTCAATTGCTGTGGGGAAACCGTCAGACCGGTAGGCCCGGGCCAGTACCGACATGGGATGCATCGGTCGGCGTCCGGCGTGTTGGCCGAATTGGGTTGCGGCGAGCGGGCAGTCGGTGGCCCAAACTTCGGCGTCGGGGGCGGCGTTCATGCCATCAAAAGCTTTCTTGCCGATCCGAACCGAAACTTCGAACCCTTCGGTCTTCATGGCGTAAGTGCCGTCGTGGCCGCAGCACTCCATGGTGGTGGTAGGGGTCACTCCAGGGATTTTGCGCAGCAGATCCCGGCCTTTGAAACCGACGGCCTGCGCCCGAAGGTGACATGGGGCGTGGTAGGCGACCGCTCCGGGTGTGGACTTGAAATCAGTGTTGAATCGGTCCTCGTTGCGCATCTGCCAGAGGAACTCGCCGGGGTCCATGACCGCGTCGGCCACGATGCGGGCCCGATCCCGGTCGGCTTCATCGACGAGTTCCGGGTATTCCTGACGAAGCATCATCGAGCAGGTCGGGTTGATGGCCAACACCTTCTTGCCGGCTTCGACGTGAGGCAGCAGCTTGTCGAGGTTGGCGGTCGCCTTCTTGCGCATGGTGTCAAGGTCGCCGGATTCCCAGGCGGGCATCCCGCAGCAGTTGAGTCCGGCTTCGCAGGTGATTTCGACCTGGTTGGCTCGCAGCACCTCGATGGTGTCGCGACCGATTTCGGGTTCGTTGTGCTGCACGTAGCAGGTCTGGAACAGCACCGCTTCACCTTCAGAAGGCGAGTCGGCGATGAGGCCTTCCTGTTTCGCCCATTTCTCGAAGGTGGAACGGGCGAACGACGGGAGTTCTTTGTCGGGATGGATCCCGATGGTCTTTTCGAGGAAGGTGCGGTGCAGTTTGGATCGGGAGTTCAACACGTTGGCGGTGCCGAGGCTGGCCCGAGCGGCTTTGGCGGTCCGGTCCGGATCGCCGAGAACTTTGTCTCGGAACGTGACTTTGCCTCGTTCTTTGGTTCGTTGCGCCTTGAAGCGGTGCACGAGTTTCGGGAAGTCCAGCTGGTATTCGTGTTCGTCTCGCACGGTGTACGGACACTGCACTTCACAGAGCTTGCATTGGAAACATTCGTCCATCACCTGTTCGGTTTCGGCATCGGTGAGGTTACGAACGTCGCCGTCGTGGTTGTCGTCGATGAACGAAAACAGCGACGGGAAGCTGTCGCAGTACTTGAAGCACATGCGACAGCCGTGACAGATCTCGAAGGTGCGCTCGATCTCCTTGGCGAGCGCACCTCCGTCCCAGTACACGGGTTCCGAGGGGTCGTAGGACAACCCATCTGTGGGGGAGTAGGAGATTGGGCCGTTTGTTTCAGACACGGGATCCTCGGTGATCAATCAGAATTGCCGCTAGGGCGTGGACAGGTTCAGGAAATCGATTCGAGCATTTCTTCGAAGCGACCGGCGTGGCTCTTCTCAGCCTTGGCCAGGGTCTCGAACCAGTCAGCGATCTCGCCGAAGCCTTCTTCGCGAGCGGTCTTGGCCATGCCCGGGTACATCTCGGTGTACTCGTGGGTTTCGCCAGCGATCGCCGACTTCAGGTTGGCGGCGGTGTCGCCCATCGGGGAGTCGGTGGCGGGGTCGCCAACCGGACGCAGGTAGTCGAGGTGGCCGTGAGCGTGGCCGGTCTCGCCTTCAGCGGTCTCGCGGAAGTTGCCGGCGACCTCGGGGTAGCCCTCGACGTCGGCGATCTTCGCGAAGTACAGGTAGCGACGGTTGGCCTGAGATTCGCCAGCGAACGCTGCCTTCAGGTTTCCGTGGGTCTGGCTGCCATTGAGTTCCATGGTGGTTCCTCGTTCAGTTTGATGATTGGGGTTTCGGAGCTCCACCGGGCGGTGAAGCCTCCGATGACTCTAGCGAAACTTGGATAAAGTCCAAACTCGTACAGAGAAAAAGTTTGGTTGTTGTCAAAGGTTGGATTTAGCCATACACTTGTAGGCATGTATCCCACCTTGCTCGAACGCCTCAAATCACGGGGTTACCGGCTTACCGCACAGCGGCGCGTTGTCGCAGAGGTACTCACCGGTGAGAACATGCACCTGACCGCTGATGAAGTTCTGGAACGGGCCGAAGCGATCCTGCCTGAGGTTTCACGGGCGACGGTGTATTCGACGCTGCAGCAGTTCAGCGATCTCGGTGAGGTCCGAGAACTCCAGCTCGATGGTCGAAGCAAGCGTTACGACCCAAACGTGCAACCCGCTCACCATCACCTCGTGTGTGAAGGCTGTGGTCAGGTATTTGATGTGGCTCATGGCGAAACCGCTCCCGTGCTCGGCGAGCACGACCGTCATGGGATGTCGATCAGCACCGCCGAGATCGTCTACCGCGGTTGCTGCGTCGACTGTCAGCAGTAGGCACCGACGGTCGGGTTTTCCCGGCTGCTCGCGGAACCGGCGATCAGGTTCGGATCAGTGAGATCCGGCCGGAACCGGTTGTGGTGTTTCCAATGACCGCAGCCTGATGGCCATCACGGCGGAGATCTGCAATCACCGACTCCGCCCGGTCCGGGTCGATACCAAACAGCAGACCACCGCTGGTTTGCGCGTCGGCGAGGATGGTGACATCAAGGTCGGCCACACCGTCGGCAACATCAAGCAGCGGTTCGACCCAAGCCCGGTTGCGGCCGCTTCCGCCTGGGACCACGCCATCGGCGGCAAGTTCCCTAGTCCCGTCAAGCAACGGCACCGCGTCAACGTTGATGACCAGATCAACCTGTGACTCTTGGGCCATCCGAGAGCCGTGGCCCAACAACCCGAACCCGGTCACGTCGGTTGCGCCCGTCACCCCTGCCGCCACCGCCACCTCGGAGGCACGGCGGTTGGTGCGCACCATTGACGCAATCGCCGCGTCCATCCACTCCACCTGCGCCACGTCGCGTTTCTGTGCGGTGGTGAGGATTCCCACCCCCAATGCCTTGGTGAGTACCAGGGCCTGCTGCGGTCGCAGCCCCGCATTGGTGAGGATCCGATCCGGATGGACTTCTCCCACTACCGCCAACCCGTACTTGGGTTCGGGGTCGTCCACGGTGTGCCCACCGGCGATCACGAAACCGCAAGCATCGGCGACGTCCTGTCCGCCTGCCAAGACGTCCCCGAGTAGATCGTTGGAAAGTTCCTCGGTGTTCCAACACACCAGGTTCAGCGCGAGGAGCGGCCGGCCACCCATGGCGTACACGTCGGAAACCGCGTTAGCCGCCGCGACTTGACCCCATTGGCGAGCGTCGTCAACGACAGGGGTGATGAAATCTGCGGTGACCACAAGGGCGCGTTCGTCTGAAAGTCGGTAGACCGCGGCATCGTCGCCGCTGGCTGCGCCAACGAGCAGGTCCGGGTCGGATGGTGGAGTGAGACGGCGCACGACCTGCGCCAGTTCGCCCGGGGCGAGCTTGCAGCCTCAACCAGCGCCGTGGCTGTATTCGGTAAGACGTCGAGCCATGAGGTGACCACCTCCTTCCCTGCGATGTTCGTAGCCAACGGAAAACCAGAAACCCGGTTCCGTTTCATCCGCACACTAGGGCCTAGGGTGACGGATATGGCTGACGTTGTCGATCCTCGCCTCCAAACCCGGGCCACCGAATGCTTCGGTGTCCGCTATCCGATCGTGCAAACCGGGATGGGCTGGGTTGCGGGCCCTTCGCTGGTTGCTGGAACCGCGAACGGCGGAGGGCTAGGCATCCTTGCGTCGGCCACCATGACCTTTGACGAGATGGTGGCTGCCATCGACGAGGTGCACGCCCTCACCGACCAGCCGTTCGGGGTGAACCTTCGCACCGACGCGCTCGATATCGAAGCGCGGGTCGATCACTTGATTCGGGCCGAAGTGAGGGTCGCCAGCTTTGCCCAAGCCCCCCGCCCCGACATGGTGGCCAAACTCAAAGAAGCTGGTCTGGTGGTGATGCCGACGGTGGGTGCCCGCCGCCACGCAGAAAAAGTTGCCGAATGGGGCGTTGATGTCGTCTTGTGTCAGGGCGCCGAAGGGGGAGGGCACACCGGCACCGTTCCTACCTCGCTACTTCTCCCACAGGTGCTCGACGCGGTGGACATTCCGGTCATCGCGGCAGGCGGCTTCCACGACGGCCGCGGGTTAGCGGCGGCTCTGGCCTGGGGTGCCGACGGAATCGCGATGGGCACCCGGTTCTTGTTGACCTCCGACAGTCCGGTACCCGACTCGATCAAACAGGCCTATCTCGCTACTCCGGTCACGGGAACGGTGGTCTCTCAAGCCATCGACGGTGCACCTCAGCGAGTTATCCGCACCGAACTTGTTGACCGGCTCGAACGGCGGGGGCTTCTCAGCCTCCCAACCGCCGCCCTCAACGCTCTGCGGTTTCGCAAACTCACCGGCACGTCGTTTTCGGCGCTGCTACGTGAAGGTCTCGCCATGAAGAAAAACCAGGACCTGAGCTGGTCGCAATTGGCGATGGCAGCCAACGCACCGATGCTCACCAAAGCCTCCATGGTGGACGGCAACCTTGAGGTCGGCATCCTCCCTACCGGACAATGCGTCGGTGTGGTCGACGACCTGCCGAGTTGCGCCGATCTGATCCAGCGGATCGTCGATGAGGCTGTCGCCCGACTTGACGCAGTCCGCGGCTAGTCTCTGGCCAGTTGTCATCTTGCGAATTCCGGTTTGATCCCGGAGCTGTCCCGCAACGGTAACGCTTGAGCTTTTCGAAGCGAGAGACGAGTCCGGTCGACAGATAACAACAAGCGATACCGCCCTCGGGGATTGGGGCGGCTCGTACGGGGGATTCCGCCGTTCGTGCCGAGCCAGAACCGCACAACTGGAGGAACCTTGAAGAAACTATTGGCCGGTCTCACCGCGATGACGGTGCTGTTCGTTGGATGCTCAGGCAACGACACCAACCAGGACGCCTCGGAGGGGGTACGGATTGTGTCGATCAGCCCCAGCGCTACCGAAACCCTGTTTGCTATCGGGGCTGGGTCGTTAGTGGTCGCGGTCGACGAGTTCTCCTACTTCCCGGCTGAAGCTCCCGTTACTGACCTTTCCGGATGGGAACCCAACGTCGAAGCGATCCTTGGTTACGAACCCGATCTGGTGGTGATGGGTTCCAACGGCGATCTGCAAGCCAACCTCGAAGCAGCCGGGGTCGAGGTGGCGTTGACTGACGCACCGGACACGCTCGACGGTGTGTACGAACAGATCCTGCAACTTGGTTCGGTAACTGGACGCAGCGACGCAGCCGCCGAACTGGTCGAGTCGATGCGGCAACGAATCGAGGCGGCAGTTTCGTCGGTTAGCGGTTCCGAAGGGCTCAGCTACTTCCACGAACTTGACGACTCGCTGTACACCGTGACCAGTTCAACGTTCATTGGACAGTTGTACGGGCTGTTCGGCATGGTCAACGTGGCTGACCCCGCCGACCGCGACGGCGCCGCGTTCGGGTATCCGCAGCTGAGCGACGAATACCTGCTGGACGCCAACCCGGATGTGATCGTGTTGGCCGACACGGTTTGCTGCGGCCAGACCGCAGTGCTGGTCGGCGAACGCCCCGGATGGAGCGAACTCAGCGCCGTGCAAAGCAACCAGGTGGCTGAAGTCAACGATGACATTGCTTCTCGGTGGGGTCCGCGGGTCGCGGACTTTGTTGAGGTGATCGCAGCCAGCATCGCCGGGTCGTAACCGAAGTGACCGAACCGGCCCCTGGCCTGCCTGCATCAGCGAACCTTTCACGGCGTGCACTTCTGCTCGCGGTGGGGTTTTCGCTGATCGCAGTGCTGGCCGGGCTGGCGTTCGGTCCGGTGTCGTTACCGATCCTCGATGTGGCCCGAGAACTGCTCGACATGATCCCCGGAGTGCACATCGAATCTGGATTGTCGGGGACCGCCACGGCGATAGTGCGTGAGATACGTTTGCCGCGTGTAGTGCTGGGGTTCTTGGTGGGCGGAACGCTTTCGGTGGGTGGCGCGGCCTATCAGGGAGCGTTTCGGAACCCACTCGCTGACCCGTACCTGCTCGGTGTCGCGGCGGGGGCCGGTTTGGGTGCGACGGTTGCCATCACCAGCAACCTCGGTGACGGTGCCGGGTTCATTGATCCGGTTCCGTTGGCGGCTTTCGCTGGTGCGCTGATCGCGGTCGTGTTGTCTTACGCCGCGGGGTCAGCCGGTGGCCGTTCGGCTGCCTCGCTGATTCTGGCCGGGGTTGCGGTCGCGAGTTTCCTCACCGCGGTGCAGACGTTCGTGTTGCAGGCCAACTCTGATGCATTCCGGGAGGTGTACTCGTGGATCCTTGGTCGGGTCGCCACCTCAGGCTGGTCTGAACCGGTTCTGCTCCTGCCGTACTTTCTGCTCACCGTGGTGGTGCTGATGCGGTACCGCAACGCCCTTGACCTGTTGGCAGTTGGTGACGAGGAAGCAGAATCGCTCGGTTTGGAACCGCGAAAGGTGCGGTTGATCGTGGTGGTGGTCGCCTCGTTGGGCGCCGCGGCTGCAGTCTCGGTGAGTGGGCTCATTGGTTTCGTCGGGATCATTGTTCCGCACACGATCCGGCTACTCGTCGGTGTCAGTTACCGTCTCGTGGTGCCGTTGTCGGTGCTGCTCGGGGGCGCGTTTATGGTGCTCGCCGATCTCGCGGCCCGAACCGTGGTTGATCCAGCGGAACTTCCGATCGGGGTCGTGACCGCCGTTCTTGGTGCACCGTTCTTCGTGCTGGTGTTGCGATCTAGCCGTCGTGAGGTGTGGTGATGAGCCAGCTCAACGCGGTGTCGTTGCGAAATCTCGGTGTGTCGTTTGCTGGTCACCAAGTATTTTCCGATGTCGATCTTGACGTTGCCGACGGCGAATGGGTCAACATTGTCGGCCCGAACGGTGCCGGGAAAACCTCGCTGCTGCGGGCGGTTCTGGGCACGATCGAGTTCCAGGGGGAGGTACACGTTTTCGGGGCTCGCCGGGAGCGGGCGTTGGAATGGGCTTCTCGGGTGGCGTACGTTCCGCAAACTCCGGTGATCCCCACCGGCATCACCGTCGGGGCTTACGTGCTGTTGGGCCGCAGCGCACACCGTGGTGTGTTTGGCAAGGAACGAGCCGTGGATCAGCAGGTCGTGGCGGATCTCTTTGAACGACTCAAGCTTGGCGAGTTCATGGACCGAACCGTCGATTCGTTGTCGGGTGGAGAACGGCAGCGGGTGGTGCTGGCCCGTGCCCTCGCGCAACAGGCACGCGTGTTGATCCTCGATGAACCAACGACCGCGTTAGACCTCGGTCATCAACAGCAGGTGCTGGAATTGGTTGACGCACTCCGCGTTTCGGATGGTTTGACGGTGCTGGCCACACTGCATGACTTGACGCTCGCCGCCCGCTACGGGGATCGGATGCTGTTGCTCGCCGACGGTGGGGTTCAAGCCGAGGGGCCGGCCGCTGATGTCCTCACCGTTACCAACATTGCCCGCTATTTCGGAGCCGATGTTCGTATCATCGATGACGAGGCGGGCCCGATCATCGTGCCCGCTACGACGTTTGGACGTTGACATGACTGCCGCCGACACCCCACCTGAGGACGATCCGAGACCAGACGGTCTACGACCCCCGGCCAGCCTGGTGCTGGTCAACACCGGTGACGGCAAAGGCAAGTCGTCGGCGGCGTTCGGTGTGGCCCTTCGAGCCCGAGCCCGAGGCTGGCCGGTCGCGGTGATCCAATTCCTTAAGAGCGAAAACTGGGTGACTGGTGAACAGCTCATGGCTGAACAACTCGGTATCGATTTCTGGTCGCTGGGTGAGGGTTTCACCTGGGACAGTGACGACCTTGAAAAGGACGAAGCGGTCGCACGCGAGGCATGGCTGCAAGGTCAGGCGTTGGTCAACAGCGGGGATTATCGCCTCGTGGTGTTCGACGAAATCACCTATCCACTCAATTGGGGCTGGATCGACGCTGACGACGTGGCGACCACCATCACGAACCGACCGGAGCGAGTGTCGCTGGTGCTCACCGGGCGCGACGCTCCGGACTGGCTGATTGATCTGGCTGACACGGTCACGGTCATGGAGAACCGCAAGCACGCCTATGAGCAGGGGATCGCCGCCATGAAAGGCATCGACTTCTAGCCGCCGGAAACGAGAGCTTCAGCTCCGGCTGGCATGGCCACCTCGCCGTCGCGAGTGTCGAGCCAGCCGTCCGGCAGATGTACCTCTTTGGGTGAGCCGTGATGGCCTCGCACCATCCGCATCCCCCCGTCGGGGAACGCTACGGAACGGTCGAGTCCGGCGATCAACGTTCGCATTTCGTCGAGCGAGCCGACCCGGTTGAGCTGGCGTCGGATCTCATTCCCGGTTGAGAACCCTTTCAGATACCAACCGGTGTGTTTCCGAAAATCGCGAATCCCCCGCATCTCACCCATCCATTGGCACAGCAACTCGGCGTGTTCAACCATGCCGTCGAGGACCGTTCCTAGGTTGGGTCGGGGGGCCAGCGGGCGACCGTTAAAAGTGTCGGCAAGGTCGGCAAAGAGCCAGGGACGGCCAAGGCAGCCACGGCCGATGACCACACCGTCAGCCCCGGTGGTCCGCATCATGGTGAGCGCGTCGTCTGCTTCCCAGATGTCTCCGTTGCCGAGCACCGGGATGCTGCGAACCGCCTCTTTGAGTTCGGCGATCCGGCGCCAGTCGGCGTTGCCGCTGTACAACTGGTTGGCGGTGCGGGCATGAAGCGCAACCGCTTTGCAGCCTTCGTCTTCGGCGATGCGACCCGCGTCAAGAAACGTGATGGCGGAATTGTCGATACCAACCCGGAACTTCACGGTCACTGGCACGTCGCCGGCGGCGTTGACCGCGGCGCGCACGATGGTGCGGTAGTGATCTCGTTTCCACGGTAGAGCGGCTCCACCGCCATGCCGGGTCACTTTCTTCATCGGGCAACCGAAGTTCATATCGATGTGATCCACCGCCTGGGTATCGATCAGCATTCTGGTTGCTTCGGCGATCGAATACGGTTCGGTGCCGTACAGCTGGATCGACCGAGGGGTTTCGTCGGGAGCGAACGCTGCCAGCTCGAGGCTTTTGCGATGTCCTTCGACCAACGCTCGAGCCGTGATCATCTGATTGACGTAAAGACCGGCACCGTAGCGGCGGCAAAGGGTCCGGAACGGAGCGTTGGTGACACCAGCCATCGGCGCTAACACCACCGGCGGCCACACCTCGATTGGGCCGATGTGCAGCGGCTGAAACTCGCCGGGACGGGCCGGTAATTCCGTGGCGGACATTCGAACAGGCTACGCCGATGGGTCAGCGAAGCTGAGCAGGTCAAGTCCGAGTTCCCCAAAGAGGCGGTCGAGAAGGGTCAACGGAAGCCCGATCACGTTGTTGACGCTCCCTTCGACCCGGTCGGCGAAAAGGCCCGCCGCTCCCTGCAGGCCGTACGCCCCGGCCTTGTCGTCGGCTTCGCCGGTGGACAGGTACCAGTCGATCCGGTCCTCGCTCAACGGTTCGACTTGCACCACCGACGATTCGATTCCGGTTGCAACCCGGCTGGAGCCGTCGGGGTCGGTCACTGCGACCGCAACGCCGGAGAGCACCTGATGGCTTCGCCCGCTCAGCGACCGCAGAATGTCGATGGCGTCGGCACGGTCGCGTGGCTTGCCGAGAATGACACCGTCTCTAACCACCACCGTGTCAGCGGCGATCACTACCCGACCCGGCCCGAGCGAAGCAGAGGCTTTGGTCCTGGCTAAACGTTCGACGTATGCCTCTGGCCGCTCCTCTGGTTCCGGTGTTTCGTCGACATCGGCGGGTTCGATCGACGGCCGTATCGAGAGCCGCTCGAGAAGGTTTCGGCGGCGGGGCGATTGGGAGGCGAGAACCAGCTGAAGATCTGTCACCGGATCAGTCTGGCGGTGGTAGGCATGCCTGCCACCCGCAAGCGTTCGTCAGGGCCTAACCTGCGCCCATTAGCACTTCAGATGAACTTCCACCTGACGATCTCGCCCTCGGTGAAGATGTTGTCAGCAGCCCCAATGAGTTGACGCGCCAAGCCGACGGGGTTCAACCATCGGCTGAACCTTCCACGCAAGGGTTCTTACGGGTCGGTGTTCGAGGCGTCGCGTTGCCGAGGCTCGATCCGGGCCCAGAACTGAACGAGGCCGAAGCTGATCAGGCCACCCACCAGTTTTTTGCCGCTCTCTCGGGCGATCGTGACGTCACGTTCTTCAGTGATCCGCTCGAACACGTTCGGGCCAATGCGTTGTTGTTGTTGTTCGATACCGAAGCGGCTGACGCGTTCGAGTCGTACCTGTCCCGCATGTCGTCGGGACGGGTTGCCGAGTGGCGGGACCTAATCGCGGGTGGGGCCAGTTCGGAAGCCTTCGGGCCGTTAACCCTGCAAGAACGCCTTGACGCCCGCCAGGTCGAAGACGCGTTGGCCGCGGGTCGCCGTCAACAGCTGATCAACTTGTCGGTGGCCGTGGTGTCGCTGCTGGTCGTAGTGGTCGGGGCAACGTTGGCTTGGCGAGCGTTCGGTCCGGGGCCAGGCCGATCCAACGCCGCGCTTCAGTTTTCACCGGTTCTAGGAACCGATAGCCCCATTGCGGTGGTCGGTGGCCCCCCCGTGGCCATCGCCGAGCTGACCGTGTCGTTGTCGGATCAGGTAGTGGTTCGCGCCGGTCCCGAACCGGTAGATGAGCGGGTGGTAACCGAACCGGTTGATTTCTTTACGGTTGCCCCAGGTGCGGTCACCGCGTCGCTGTTTTCGTTCAATAACCGGGGCCAATTAGCGTTGGTTGGGCCGGATGGGTTTATAGACGGAACCTGTTTCCGAGTGAGCGTGGTGACCTCGGATCTGAGACCGCTGGACACGATCCGGACCGCGGGGTGTAGCGACGGGATCGGACGTGAAGCGTCGGTGACTTGTGCAGGCCCGTCGGCGCTGATCCTCGAGTTGACGGTCGAGTCGGGTGAGGTTGAGCTTCCAGAAGGGGGCTCCGGATTTGCCGATGGGGTACGTATTCAGCTGATCGCCGACGGTAGACCGGACTATGAGGTGGCGACGTTGAGAGGAACGATTGCGGTGGATCCGACCGCCGAAATCGTGGTGCCGACCTTCGGCGGATCTGCCGGTGATCAGCTGGTCGTCGACCTGGGGTCAGGTCGCACCGGTAGCTGTCAACTCGTTGACCGTTCCTCCGGGAGCTGACCTCATGTGCGGCCGTTTTGTCGCAGCAACCGAACCGTTTCGTCTGGCCCGATATTTTGACGCCGAGGAGTGGCCGGTCGAGCAGGAAAAGGCGTGGGTGCCGAACTACAACACGGCCCCGACTCAGCAGGTTCTGGCCATTCGAGAGTCCGCGGGTCAACGTCGGATTGAGTATCTCCGTTGGGGCCTCGTGCCGGCGTGGGCAGAAGACCTTCGCATCGGGTCGCGAATGATCAACGCCAGAGCTGAGACGGTGACCGAAAAACGTAGCTTCTCGAAACCATTCAAAACCCAACGCTGTCTGGTTCCCGTTGACGGGTTTTACGAATGGCAGGTGTCCCAAGAGACCGGCCGCAAACAACCCCATTACCTGTTTCGTGGCGACGGTGAACCTTTGGCACTCGCAGGGCTTTGGGAAGTCTGGAACGGTGGCACCGAAGGCCCGATCGAAACCTGCACGATCCTGACCTGCGCACCGAATCAGACACTGGCACCGATCCATGACCGGATGCCGGTAGTGCTTGGCCGGTCGGCCTGGGGTCGCTGGCTCGACAACGGCGAACACGACACGGGCTACCTACAAACGTTGCTCGTTCCGGCAGCCAACGACCTGATCCTTCACCACCCGATCGATACCGCAGTCAACTCGGCGAGCAACAACCATGCTTGGCTCCGCGAACCAGTCAACCCTGACGCGCTCACAACCGGGGACAACGCACTGTTTTAGAGATTCAGTTTCGGCCCTGGTTCAACTCGGGTCGTGCTGGAGTGCCGCACCAAGCTGCTGGTGGAGGCGATCGAGTTCGTCCTGGTCGGGGTTGGGGTCGGCGTTGGCGAAATCGAGCGATCGCATGGTGTTGATGGGCACCACGTGAATGTGCACGTGCGGTACTTCAAACCCGGCGATCATCAGGCCGATGCGTTCCGGCGCCAACAGATCTTTCTGGGCGATTCCGATGTGTTGAGCGACGCTCATCAGGTGGGTGGCAACGTCGGTAGGCAGGTCGGTCCACTGGTCGATTTCGAGCCGTGGGACCAATAAAACATGGCCAGGAGCGAGCGGGCGAACGTCGAGAAACGCCACACAAAGCTCGTCGGTCCAGACGAACCGAGCCGGGATTTCACCATTGATGATGCGAGTGAAGATGGTGGACACGCTCAGATCGTAGGCTGTGCGGCATGGCCGAGGACATTCGGGGTGAACGCAGGCAAGATTCGGGCAACTCCAACACCGGTGGAGAGCCGTCGACGCCGCTGGGAATTTTCGAAGATCGAATCGTTACCGTCCCCAACCTGATTTCGCTGGTGCGACTGGCCTGCATTCCGCTCTTTCTCTGGCTGCTGTTCGATCAAGGTGATCGATGGGCTGCCGGTTGGTTGTGGGGCGCGGTAGGGGCCACCGATTGGGTGGATGGTTGGTGGGCCCGTCGGTTCAACGTGGTCAGCGAACTCGGCAAACTCCTTGATCCGGTCACCGACCGGGCGGTTTTGATCATCGGGATTCTGGCGGTCGGCGTCGACGGTGCGGTGCCCTGGTGGTTGGTGGTGTTGACTCTGGCTCGCGAAGGGTTGGTCGCGCTGGCCGGACTGGCGCTTGGGGCGGCTGGTGCTCGACGCATCGAGGTCACCTGGTGGGGTAAATGCGCGACGTTTGGCCTTTACTTTGCGTTTCCGTGTTTGTTGGGTGGAGCAAGCGACCACGCGCTGGCACCCGGGTTTTTGGTTGCCGGGTGGGCGTTTGCCGGGCCTTCGCTGGTTTACAGCTACCTGTCAGCGGCGGGTTACATTCCGTTGGCCCGTGAGGCGTTGCGGGCTGGCCGAGCTGCTCGCCAAGCTCAAAGTGGCTAACTGGGGCCGATACTGACCTCTGTGGGTACCACCGTGGCGCGTCTTGGGATAGTTTCGGGGCATGAACGTTCCTGAAGGTCTCCGGTATTCCAAGGATCATGAGTGGGTGCGGGTCGAGGGCGATGTCGTTTGGGTCGGTATCACTGATTACGCCCAGGACGCACTTGGCGACGTGGTGTACGTCGAAACCCCGGCGGTAGGCGCGACGATGGCGGCCGGTCAAACCTTTGGTGAAGTCGAGTCCACCAAGTCGGTTTCGGAGCTGTACGCACCCGTGAGCGGGACGGTGGCCGACACGAACGCCGATCTGGCCGCTGAGCCCGACCGGTTGAACCGCGACCCCTACGGTGAGGGTTGGATCTGTTCGATCACGCTGGCAGATCCGGCGGAACTTGATGTCCTGATGAACGCGGCGGATTACCAAAGTTTCATTGCTGGGTGACCGATGAGTGATCTGACTTGTCCGAGTTGCGGCCACGCAAATCAAGGGCTTCTAGGTTTCTGTTCGTCGTGTGGAGCTTCGCTGGTAGGTGACGCCACCGGCGAAACGCCAGCCATCGATGTGGAAGGCACTGACCTCACCGGCATTGACGTTTCCGAGTTTGGCCGCCATCAAGGCCTCTTTGTCGTGGTCCAAGGCGCCAAAACGGGCGCCCGTTACGCCTTGGACGAAGATCTGGTGACGATGGGCCGCCACCCCAAATCCACCATCTTCTTTGATGACATCACGGTGTCGCGCCGGCACGCCGAGATCCGCCGCGACGGCGCCCGCTACTGGGTGGTTGACGCGGGATCGCTCAACGGTACGTACGTCAACCGGCAACGGGTTGACGAGCGTGAACTATCCGACGGCGATGAAGTCCAGATCGGAAAATACCGTCTGGTGTTTGTCCACGGCACCGGCGCGGCCTGAAAGGTTCTGCGTGGCCGCAATCCGTGAGTACGCCATCGGTGAAGTGATCTCGCTGCTCAGCGGCGAGCATCCGGATGTGACGATCAGCAAGATCCGAACGTTGGAAGATGAAGGTCTGGTCAGCCCGACTCGGACCCCGACCGGTTACCGGTCCTTTGACGACGCCGACGTAGACCGTTTGCGTTGGATCCTTCAACAGCAACGGGAACATCAATGGTCGTTGGAACAATTGCGGGGGCGACTCGACGAACCCGGTTTCGACCCTCGGGACGAACTCGAAGAACGATCGATGCAAGGGCCACTCCCTGTTCCTTCGCTGTTCGATCACGCCGAACCTGAAGACACCGACGACGAGCCTGCGGTTCCTTCGACCCCGGAGACTCCAGCGAAAGCTCCGAAACCTCGACGTTCGCCAAGCAAGAGTGCTTCGGCGGTCGGATCATCGGCGAGTATGACCGCGGGGGAGTTGGCTGGTGCGGTTGGAGAAAGTATTCATTTCATCAACCAACTTGACCGTCTGGGGCTGATCGAAGGTCTGCGTACCGACAACGGTTCGGTGTACGGCGAAGATTCGCTGCTGATCGCGAAAGCCGCTGCGTCGCTGACCTCGGCCGGGCTTGAGGTTCGGCATCTTCGCATGTACCGGGTAGCAGCCGACCGGGAAGCCGGAATCCTGGCTCAGCTCAAAAGCGCACAGCTACGCAAGGGAGGCGCGGCGGGGGACAGTGCCCGGGCCGATCTGCGAGACCTTGCCGACCACGGAGACCGCATCCGGCGAGCCATCCTTCACCGTGAACTCGGAGTTCCGCTCGATGGCTGAACCCGTGAGCGCACCGGCCGTGCTCCTTGATCAGGACGGGATCCAGCAGGTCGTGAAGCGTCTCGCCGACGAGTTGTCGGCTCGCTACGACGACGGCCTGGTGCTGGTCGCCGTGCTTCGAGGCAGCGTGCCGTTTCTTGCCGATCTGGTCCGGGCGATGTCGATCCGCACCACGGTCGATTTCGTTGCGCTTAGTCCGTATGCCCCGGGGACCGGTCGGGTTCGTCTGGTCATGGACGCGGCTACCAGTGTTGAAGGTCGAGACGTGGTGATCGTGGAAGACATCGTCGACACCGGACTCACCGCGGCGTTTTTGCTCTCCGAACTGGGTCGACGAAATCCAAAATCGGTTTCGCTTTGCACGCTGGTCGATCGACCGGCCCGGCGGATCGTACCCGTTGACCTCGACTTTGTTGGCCTGGAAGTCGAAGACCACTTCGTGATCGGGTACGGACTCGATTTCGACGGGCGCTACCGCAATCTGCAGGTGCTGGCCACTGCCGATCCCGCAACGTTAGCGAACGACCCTGATGCCTATCTGAGCCTCTACGGGGCCTAGGGTGGCCACCATGCACGAAATGGATCTGCTCGGAGTGCACGTCGAAATGCCCGCCAACGCCCCGATGATCGTGCTTCGCGAACGAGGTGGCGCCGGCAAGACCGTCCCGATCTTCATCGGCGCGCCGGAAGCCACCGCGATCGCGCTGGCGCTAGACGGGGTCGAAACCCCGCGGCCCATGACCCACGATCTGATTCGTGACCTGCTGGAAATGTTCGCGGCTGATGTAGAACGGGTCGTCATCACCGAGTTGCATGACAAGACGTTTTACGCCGAACTTCGCATGGTTCGCGATGGTGAACCGCTGGTGGCTTCCTGCCGTCCGTCGGACGCGGTGGCGATCGCGGTTCGGGTTGGTGCCCCGATTTATGTTTCGGATCAGGTGCTCAACGACGCCGGCGTTCGAGATGGAGACAACTCCGACGATGCCGAACCAGAAGAAGTGGTCGAGGAATTCAAGGAGTTCCTCGACACGATTTCCCCCGACGATTTCGGCGATTAGCCCACGCTGGTTCGCGCGACGGGTAGCAGTATTCGCGCGCTGCGCGCGAAATCTTGGTTTGGGTCGTTGATCCGGCGCGCGTGTGCCCGTAGCATCACGGATCACATCGTGGTAATTTCGTTGATGTCGGTTGACTGAGGAGCCAACACATGACCGAAACTGGTTTTAGCGGTAAGCGGACAGCAGAGATCGTCGGGATCACTTACCGACAGCTTGACTACTGGGCTCGTACCGATCTCATCAAACCGTCGATGGCTGACGCCAACGGCAGCGGGAGTCGCCGCCAGTACAGCTACCGCGACCTGCTCGAACTGAAAGTCATCAAGAGCCTGCTCGACGCAGGGATCCGCTTGGAGCAGGTCCGCAGGTGTTTTCGTACCTGCGTACCCATCTGGGTGAAGATGTCGCCTCAGCCAACCTGGTGATCGACGGTACTAACTCGGTGGTGGTCAACACCGGTAAAGAACTGATCGACCTTCTGCAGAGCGGCCAGGGCGTGCTCAACGTGCTGCCTCTGGCCGGGGTCAAAGAACAGGTCGACAACCAGATCGTGGCGCTGTATCCCGAAACCGCAGCACCGGTTCGGCGAGTCGCAGGCAACCGGGCCTAAGTCTTGATGCCCGGGTTCGCCCACTCCTCCGAAGCTGATCTTGCCGAGCTTCTCGACGCCTACGGGATTAGCTGGGAGTACGAACCGACCACGTTCGTTCTGGACGCCAACGAACGCGGCCAGACCACCGAAGCGTTCACCCCCGACTTCTTTTTGCCCGACTACAACGCCTACCTGGAAGTGACGACGCTGCGGCAGCCGCTTGTCACCAGGAAGAACCGAAAAGTCCGCAAACTCCACGAGAAGCACCCGGATGTGCGCATCAAACTGCTGTACCGCCGCGATGTTGAAACGCTGGGAGCCAAATACGGCATCGCCGATGCCGCCTGAACTTCGCCGTTCGCCTCTCCATGACGCCCACGTGGCGCTCCAGGCCAAAATGGTGCCGTTTGGGGGTTGGGAGATGCCGCTCAACTACGGTGCGGGCACGTTGGCCGAACATCTCGCTTGTCGCCGTTCAGCGGTCATGTTCGATGTTTCCCACCTCGGTACGTTGCGGGTTTTGGGGCCAGGAGCGTTTGACGCGTTGCAGTGGGCGTTCACCAACGACTTGAACCGGATTTCGGCTGGTCGCGCCCAGTACACCCATCTGCTCGATGCCCACGACGGTTCCGTACTTGACGACATCATCGTCTGGTGGGTCAGTGACCAACACTTTGATGTGATGCCGAACGCCTCGAACACGTCCCGGGTAGCGGCGGCACTCGCGAAAGGCCCGACTTCGGTAACCGCCGAAGACGTCACCGATCAACGTGCCGTGTTGGCG
>JAFMKU010000007.1:0-21556 GCA_017852795.1 Candidatus Neomicrothrix sp. | reverse complement strand
CGGCTCGCGCACGTGTCACCTGCAGCAGCCGAGATTGGACGGTTTCGAGTAGCCGAAGTGGAAATCGATGGGGTGCCGATTCTGGGTGCCGGCACCGGGTACACCGGCGAAGATGGGGTCGAACTCGCCGTACCAGCCGAGTCAGCGCCAGCCATCTGGCAACGACTGCTCGACGTAGGGATAACCCCCGCGGGGCTCGGGGCACGCGACACGCTTCGCTTGGAAGCCGGGTTGCCGTTGCATGGTCACGAACTCGGACCCGGCATTTCCCCGCTTCAAGCCGATCTGGCCTGGGTGGTGCGGTTCGAGAAAGCCGACTTCTGTGGCCGGGCTGCGTTAGCAACCGAAGCAGCAACCGGTCCCGACCGGTTGCTGCAAGGCATTGTTGTTGACTCTCGTCGCCCACCCCGTGAAGGTCAACGGGTTCTGCGTGATGGTGAAACCGTAGGGGTCGTTTCCAGCGGCAATTTTTCTCCGCTGCTGGAACAAGGCATCGCCCTTGCGTTCCTAGATCGTCGCTACGACGAGGGCACGGCGGTCTCAATCGACGTGCGCGGCACGCTGGTTGCGGGAACGGTTACCGCTACTCCGTTCGTCAACCAGCACTGACCCCGGTGAGGATCGGGTTCTGGCCCGGCTAAGGGCGGTCAGTTAACGGCGGCAGTACGTTGATCGCCGTTTGGCGTAGCCAATGGTCGGCCAAGCAAAGCAACACCATCGCTTCGACCATCGGGACGGCGCGGGGAAGCACGCAAGGATCGTGGCGTCCCCGGGCCGACAACGTGGTGTTCTCACCGTCTCGGGTAACCGTCTGTTGTTCGCTGGCAATCGTTCCGGTCGGCTTGAACGCGACCCGGGCCACGATGTCTTGACCGTTGCTGATCCCGCCCTGAATGCCGCCACTGTTGTTCTGTGTGGTGCTGACGTTGCCGTCCGAGCCGATCTCGAATGGATCGTTATGTTCGCGCCCCGATAGACGGGTTCCTGCGAACCCGCTTCCGATCTCCACTCCTTTTGCCGCAGGCAGCGACATCAAGGCACCGGCGAGTTCGGCGTCGAGCTTGTCAAAGACCGGTTCGCCGAGACCGGCAGGAACCTGTCGGGCTACGACCGTCACCACCCCACCGAGCGAGTCGCCATCGCGGCGAGCGGTTTCGATGGCGGTAGTTATGGCTTGGGCCGCGACCGGATCCGGGCAGCGTGTCGGGTCGGCTTCTACCTGTTCCAACGTGACGGTGTTGAGGTCCACGTCGGTTCCGATCGTCGCCACCGACGAAACCCAGGCCAGAACTTCGATGCCAGCAACTTCGGCGAGTAGGCGTCGCGCCACCGCGGCTGCCGCCACCCGTCCGATCGTTTCCCGGGCCGAGGAGCGGCCACCACCAGCCCAATCCCGGAACCCGTATTTAGCGTCGTAGGTGAAATCGGCATGCGAGGGGCGGTACACGTCTCGTAGGTGGTCATACGCGCCGCTGTTGTGGTCTTTGTTGCGAACCAGGATGGCCAACGGTGTACCTGTCGTGTAGCCACCGAAAACTCCGGAAAGAATCTCGGCTTGGTCGTCTTCGTCGCGTTGGGTGACCAATCGGGATTGCCCGGGGCGTCGACGGTCAAGGTCGGCTTGGATCGTTGCCGGGTCGAGGGCGAGACGGGGAGGGCAGCCATCAACGACAACACCAACGCCGCCCCCATGGGACTCACCGAAGGTCGTGACCCGAAACAAGGTACCGAACGAACTAGCCATGCCCGGAGTCTACGGGGCTAGACGGCGGGGGCCGTGATGGGTTAGCGGCTGGCAGCGTCGCGAATGTCAGCCGCAGAGGTTCGACGCTGCGACGCTTCACGGTCCCCAACCATGGTGTTGGCATCTCGTTCTGCGGTTACTCGGTCGTTCCAAACGCCAAGTTCTTGCTCGATTCGGTCAGCGTCCCAAACCAGTTCAGTGGCCATCAAGTCGGCAACGATCCGTGCGCTGGCCACGCCACGGTCGGGAGTTTCGATAGATAGGTGGGTGCGGCGGGCGAGCACGTCGTCGACGTGAAGGGCGCCTTCGTGACGCACCGCGAACACCACTTCAGCGGCCAGATGTTGGCCAGGTAGAACTGTTCGCAATTGATCGTCGTCGTTGAGAAGTTCAAGCACCGCTCCGATCTGGGATCCGTGACGGTGCAGCATCGCTTCGATGACCTCAACCGGGAGGTCCCATTGGCGGGCCAGTCCAGGTCCGGCCTGTTTCCACGTTGTCTGCCAGTCTTGGCTGCCGATCAGCGGCAGTTGATCGCTTCGCGATGTGCGCGGTGAACCCCCGAGGCCTTCCACCGCGGCGTCGATCGCGTCGGCGGCCATGATCCGGTAGGTGGTGTATTTCCCGCCGGCGATAGAAACCAAACCGGGGGCTGGGCGCATTACTGCATGTTCTCGACTGAGCTGTGACGTTTCCTCAGCGGTACCGGCCAGCAGAGGACGCAGCCCCGCGTACACCCCGATGATGTCGTTGCGGTCGAGAGGTTCGGCAAGGACCCGGTTGGCTTGGTCCAGCAGGTAGTTGATGTCAGTCGCCGAAGCCGCTGGGTGGTCTCTGTCGTAGTCCCAGGCCGTGTCGGTGGTGCCGAGAAGCCAGTTGTTCCGCCACGGGATGATGAACAACACGCTGGTCGGGGTGCGGGCGATAATCCCGGTTTTGCTGTCGATTCGGTCACCTGGGATCACCAGATGCACCCCTTTGGCTGCCTGCACCTGTAACCCGGCAGTGCGAACCATGCCGTGGATGTCGTCGTTCCAGACCCCGGTCGCGTTTACGACCTGCCGGGCCGAAATCGTGAGTCGGGCACCGGTTTCGAGGTCTTCTACTGCGGCGCCGACCACCGCGTCGCCGTCTCGAAGGAGATCAACGACTCGGACCGAAGTAGCGATTTCGGCGCCGTAGGCAACCGCGGTTCGGGCCACGGCCAAGGTGTGTCGCGCATCGTCGATTTGGGCGTCGTAATACAAGATGCCACCGGCCACGTCATCGTCTCGCAGGGCGGGCGCGAGTTCCAAGGTCCGAGGCCGGGAAAGGTGTCGGTGGCGAGGCAACGGATTTGATCTGGTGGCCGCCATCAGGTCGTAAAGCAGCACACCGGCGCCGTAGTAGAGACGGTTCCACCAGCGGCCAGGCAGCGGGAGAAGAAACGACACCGGACGAACAAGGTGAGGAGCAAGTGCGGTGGTGTGCAGGCTTCGTTCTCGAAGCGCTTCTCGAACCAGTGAAAACTCGCGGGTTTCGAGATAGCGGAGACCACCGTGGAGCAATTTCGACGACCGACTCGAGGTGCCTGAGGCGATGTCTCGCTGCTCAACCAGGCCAACCTTCAGGCCGCGGCTGGCGGCATCAAGAGCACATCCAACGCCGGTGACGCCACCACCGATGACCAGCACATCAAGGGTTTGTTGGCTCATGGTTTCCAAGGCACGCTGGCGCTGGTGGGGGTTGAGCGATCCGGGTACTTCGGCCATCGCTACTCAGCGTAAGCTCATCTGCGATCGAGAGGACTGCGATGCCGAACTTTGCTGACATTTGGGAGGGGATTGCTCAAGCAATGCCTGATGCCACCGCGGCAGCTCACGGGTTCGAATCCCATAGCTGGCGGGAGTTCGAAGATCGGAGTGCTCGATTAGCAGCAGCGCTCGACGACGCGGGGGTGGGTCACGACGACAAAGTCGCGTTGTACCTGTTCAACGGGTTCGAATATCAAGAAGCCCAGTTCGCCGCGTTCAAACAGCGGGCGGTGCCCTGCAACGTCAACTATCGGTACGTGGCAGCAGAGTTGCAGTATCTGCTGGAAAACGCCGACGCCAAAGCAGTGTTTTTCGATGTCTCACTTGCCGATCGAATCGAAGCGGTTCGCGCGGCCTGTCCGGAACTGCGTTTGCTGGTGCAGGTCGGTGGCGGCGATTTGCTCGACGGAGCTGTGCATTTCGAAGACCTCGTAGCTTCCCACCAACCGGCGGCACCAATCGAACGATCCGGAGATGACCTGTGGTTCTTGTACACCGGTGGCACGACCGGCAACCCCAAAGCGGTGATGTGGCCTCACGCCGAACTTCAGAAATCGGGCGCCGCCTACTACACCCCGCTGGATCGTGGCGTGCCACAAACAGTGGAGGAAGCCGTCGACGCGGCGTGTGAGCTTCGTGACCGCAACCGCAGTACTCGGGTGTTGGCGGCGGCCCCGTTGATGCACGGCACATCGGGGATTGTTTCGCTGCAGGTGCTGAGCGTCGGTGGCACGGTAGCCACGCTGCCCAGTCGAAGTTTTGACGCCACGGAACTGTGGGAAGTGGTCGCTCATCACCGACTGACGATGCTGACCATCGTCGGTGAAGCGTTTGCCCGACCGATGCTGGCAGAACTGGCGCGGGCCCGTGACGCGGGAACTCCTCACGACCTGTCGAGCGTGTTCCAGATCATGTCGTCGGGGGTGATGTGGTCACGAGAATCGAAAGAAGCTTTTCTGGAATTCCGCCAGATGACGTTGGTCGACACGCTTGGTTCGAGTGAAAGCCCAGGCCAAGGAACTCAACGAACCCGCGGCGGGGAGGAAGTCGCCAGTACCGGACGATTCGAGTTGAGCGAAACGACGACGGTGTTGACCGACGACGGTCATGAAGTGGTTCCGGGTTCGGGCGATGTGGGTCGGCTCGCCAACCGGGGAATTGTTCCGCTCGGCTACTACAAGGATCAAGCTAAAACCGACGAGACGTTCCCCACCGTGCGTGGAGTTCGCTACGCAATCCCCGGCGATTACGCCACGATCGAAGCCGACGGCACGATCACTTTGCTGGGACGGGGTTCGGTGTGCATCAACTCGGGTGGGGAAAAGATCTATCCCGAAGAAGTTGAAGAAGCACTGAAATCTCATCCCGGTGTCCTCGACTGCAACGTGGTCGGACTCGCCGATGAGCGGTGGGGGCAGTCGGTGACGGCGGTCATTAGCTTGGTTGACGGTACCGAGGTCAGCGATGACGATCTGGTCGCCCACGCCCGCGAACACCTCGCCGCCTACAAGACGCCGAAACGGTTCTTTCGGGTACCGAGCGTGATGCGAGGCCCGAACGGCAAACCCGACTACACCTGGGCTCGCACCACCGCAGAAACGCTCGCCGCCGAATAGCGGCCAACCTCGTTACCGGGCCAACCCCGTTACCGGGCCAACCTCGTTACAGGGCCAACAATGCCTGCTCGACGACTTCGGAAAGTGCTGGGTGGATGTAGTACTGCCCGGAAGCCATTTCGTCGACGGTTTGCCCAAACG
Organism: Candidatus Neomicrothrix sp.; assembly: GCA_017852795.1. GTDB lineage: Bacteria > Actinomycetota > Acidimicrobiia > Acidimicrobiales > Aldehydirespiratoraceae > UBA11606. The sequence goes on along the minus strand of JAFMKU010000007.1, from coordinate 16,262 downwards.
CCATTCCTTGGATGAGTTGCTGGATCAAGGTGGAAGCCTGCGGGCCGATGAGATGCGCGCCGAGGAGGAGTCGTGTCTCGGGATCGGCGAGCAGTTTGCAGAAACTCGTTGTGTCCTCCATCGCCCATCCGTACGCCGCCGAGCCGTAGGGCTGCGTGACCGTGACGTAGGCAATATTGCGGGCCTGCGCTTGGCGTTCGGTGAGGCCCACGCTGGCTACCTGCGGGTGACCGAACACTGCGTGAGGAATGAACCGATGATCAACCTGCTGACGGTCATCGGGATGGCTGAGGTTGTGTCGCACCACCCGAGCTTCGTGGTTGGCGACGTGTTTGAGTTGGACCGGGTTGGTGATGTCACCAAGCGCCCACACTCCTTCGACGTCGGTCGCCAAATAGGCGTCGGTGCGCAAATAGCCGGCGTCGTTGAGTTGGTAGCCGTGCGCAGCCAGATCGAGTTGGTCGGTGTTGGGGACCCGGCCGGTGGCGATCAGGAGCGCGTCCACCGTCAACTGTTCACCGCCGTGGAGATGCACGACGGTCTCTGCCCCGGCCCGTTCGAGACGTTCAATGGTGGTGCCGAGCCGCACGTCGTGGCGAGCCTGATAGGAGCGGGTGGCCGCCTCAGAAATGTCGTGGTCTTCGCTGCTGAGCATGCGGTCGCCGCGAACGATGAACGTGACGTTGCTGCCAAGTCCACCGAAGACGCTTCCCATTTCGGCGGCGATGAAACCTCCACCAACAATGGCGAGGCGTTCCGGGAGTTCATCGACCCGCATGATCGTGTCTGAGGTATGAAATCCTGTTTCTGCCAGGCCGGCGATGTCGGGGATCTGGGGGCGAGCTCCAGCCGCGATCACGATCTGGTGAGCGGTGATGACTTCGCCGCCGACCTGCACCTGTTTGGGGCCGACGAACCGGGCGTCGTGAGGGTAGACGGTGACATGCTCGAGGCATTCCCGGTAGTGCTGGCCTCCCGACGCAATGCTGTCAATCCGCTGAAACACCCGATCTCGGATAGCGGGCCAGTCGGCGTGGTGAAACCGGGTATCTACACCAAGCCGAGGTCCGGTCGTTGCCGCCAGTTCGGCCAGTTCGGCCGGGTAGACCAGCATTTTGGACGGGATGCATCCCACGTTCAGGCAGGTGCCTCCGAATACCCCTCGTTCGATGATCGCAATGTCGAGATCGTCGTGTTCTGGTCCGATCAGCGAGTTGCCGGAGCCGGTCCCGATGATGATGAGGTCGTGGGTGCGCACCGCTTGAGCCTAGGCGACGGCTGGGTCGGTCCCGAAGTGACGGTGTCAGTCTGCGAGTCGTCGGCCAGACTGGTGCGATGCAGCGCCCAGTGTCAGGAAAATGGTTCGAGGAGCTTCCGGTGGGTCTGGTGATCCACCACGTCATCCGTCGGACGGTTACCGAAGCCGACAACGTCGGGTTTACGACCATGACCATGAACCCGGCGTGGCTGCATCTTGACGCTCAGTACGCAGCCGACGAAACCGAGTTTGGGCGGCCACTGGTCAATTCGCTGCTGACGTTGAGCCTGACCGTAGGTATCTCGGTGCACGAAACCACCCTTGGCACGACGGTAGCCAACCTCGGTTTTCAACAGACGGTGTTCCCGGCTCCGGTCTTTCACGGCGACACCCTTCGGGTCGAGACCGAAGTGCTGGCGGCGCGTGTTTCTGGGTCGCGGCCCGGTCAAGGCATCGTGACCTTCGAGCATCGCACCTTCAACCAAGATGACGTGCTGGTTTGCCGTAGCGTCCGAGATGCGTTGATGCTGTTTCGGCCCGACGGGAGTTGACCACCGCGGACAGCACTCGGCGCTAACTGTCGGTCGGTGACGCAGCGACCGACCCGGCTTGTGCGATCACCCGCCGGGCTTGGGCGGCGACTGGTTCGTCAACCATCTGCCCTTCGAACGCGAGCGAGGCCACCCCGGCTGCGGTGGCTTGCGCGTAGGCGGCAAGAAGTCGCTTAGCTCGTTCGACTTCTTCATCGGTTGGCATGAAGGCTTGGTTCGCGATCGCAACCTGGGCTGGATGTATGCAGAGCTTCCCGACATATCCCATGGCTCGGGCGTTGAGACATTCGGTACGGCAGCGTTCGTCGTCACGAAAATCCGCCACGATCTGGTCGATGGCGAGCACCCCAGCGATCCGGGCTGCCAGCACCACCTGAGACTGTGCCATCTCCACTTCGCGGTTCGATGCGGTCCGCACCCCACCCATGTCAGCGATGAAATCTTCCGCACCAAAATACGCCGCGGCCACTGTGGGTTCGGCGAGAAGCTCTCGGCAGTCGGCAACGCCAAGTGCGGTTTCGATCCCGGCGACCACCGGAAGGTTGAGACCCAGGTTCGCCAAATCGTCCGTCACTCGCCGCAACCCGGATCGCTGCTCGACTTTGGGAACCACAACTCCGCACAACGAATCGGTCAATGCCTGCAAATCGTCGCGGTACCACGGGGTGGACGGATCGTTGATTCGGGCCAGAACTGGCACTTCTGACGCGAGCTGAGGCGCTAGGCGCAACAGGTTCTGGCGCCCGGTGTCTTTCGCATCGGGTGGGGTTGCGTCTTCAAGATCGATGACGATGGCATCCGCTCCGGTGGCCGGCATCTTGACCAGCAGGTCAGGACGCACCGCGGGAGCGAACAGCAACGAGCGAAGACGCGAAGGGAACACGCTCAGAACCCTAATCGTTTCGCATCTCTCTACCGTTCTCTGGCACGGTGTGGGGTGTCAGAGAACGTTTTGGGAGGAACCGATGACTGAAAGTGGCACTCAACCGGCATCGCGGCAACGAGGAGTGAACCGAGTGGTGATGGCGGTTCGGGATTTAGAAGCTGGTCGTGCCTTCTACGAACAGCTTCTGGGTTGCACGTTCACCTCGGGAGATGACGCCGAAGCGGCAACGTTCGGGGTGAAGATGCTGTTTTCGTGGGATGGAGGGATCGAACTGGTGGCCCCGTTGGAAGGCCGTGACAGTTTCGTCGAAACCATCATCAACGAACGCGGCGAAGGCCTGATCGGTGTGGTCTGGGCGGTCGCCGACGCCGACCGCACCCGCGACGCCGGTGCCGAACTTGGAATCTCCACGTTTTTCACCCTCGACTACGACCAGTCTCAGATCGACGCCAAGCTACAAGGCCGCTTCTCCCGCTATTACGAGCATTTCATGGCCGCCAGCGGACCTCTCGGCAACTTGCAGGTGGTGGTTGGCGAATTCGACGAACCGGTCTAATCCGGGGCGCCGGGTTGCGACATCGCCAGCGTCTCCAACGGGGGGCAGCTACACACGAGGTTGCGATCCCCTGACGCACCGTCGATCCGGCTCACCGGTGGCCAGTACTTGTTCGGACGTTGCGTTTCGTAACGTGCCGCAGCGACCTGACGGCTGTAGGGGTGCGTCCAGTCGTCAAGGAGTACGTCATCGCAAGGGTGCGGTGCGTTGACCAACGGGTTGTCGTCAGCGGGCCATTCGCCGCTGGCTACCCGTTGAGCTTCTTGGTAGATGGCGATCATGGCGTCGCAGAACCGGTCGATTTCGGCCAAACCTTCGCTTTCGGTTGGTTCGACCATCAGCGTCCCGGCCACCGGAAACGACATGGTGGGAGCATGGAACCCGTAGTCGATGAGTCGCTTGGCGATGTCGTCCACGGTGATCCCGGTGTCGTCTTTGAGCACCCGAGTGTCAAGGATGCATTCGTGGGCGACGAAACCGTCAGCGCCTCGGTACAGCACCGGGAAATACGGGTCGAGGCGGGTGGCGATGTAGTTGGCGTTGAGAATCGCGACTTCGGTAGCCCGTCGCAACGCGGGGCCACCCATCATTCGCAGATACATCCACGGGATAGCCAGAATGCCCGCAGATCCCCACGGTGCAGCCGCTACCGGGCCCGGACCGCTCGCCGGACCAGCGACCGGGGTTTGCGGATGGTTCGGTAGGAACGGTGCGAGATGGCTTCGAACTCCGATCGGTCCCACTCCCGGTCCGCCACCCCCGTGCGGGATGCAGAACGTCTTGTGCAGGTTCAGGTGGCTGACGTCAGCACCGAACCGACCGGGCTGGGCTAACCCGACGAGGGCGTTGAGGTTGGCGCCATCGAGGTACACCTGCCCACCGGCGTCGTGTACCAAATCGCAGATCCGCCGGATCTCCACTTCGAACACTCCGTGGGTTGACGGGTAGGTGATCATCAGTGCCGCGAGATGTTCACCGTGTTCGGCAACCAATGCAGCCAACTGAGGTACGTCGACGTTTCCGGCGTCGTCGCAGGGTGCCACCACCACCCGCATACCGGCCATGATGGCGCTGGCCGCGTTGGTTCCGTGGGCTGAGGACGGGATCAGACAGATATCGCGGTGATGGTGGCCGCGGCTGTGATGGTAGGAACGGATCGCTAGCAAACCTGCGAGTTCTCCTTGAGCACCGCTGTTGGGCTGCAACGACACGGCGTCGTAGCCGGTGATTTCCACCAGGTAGCGCTCAAGTTGGTCGATCATGCGTTGATAGCCGACCGTCTGGTCGACGGGAGCGAACGGGTGCACGTCGGCGAACTCAGGCCAACTGATCGGTTCCATCTCGTTCGCGGCGTTGAGTTTCATGGTGCAGGACCCGAGCGGGATCATGGAACGATCCAAAGCGATGTCGCGGTTGACCAGCATCCGCATGTAGCGAACCAGCTCAGTTTCGGAGTGGTAGGCCGAAAACACCGGATGTTGGAGGGGGGCGCTGGTTCGGCGCTGCGGTTCGGGTCGGGGATCGGGGGCGGAGGCGGTGAGTTCGTCAAGGTTGGCGTCAACCCCGAAAGCAAACCAGACCCGTTCGATAATGTGCCGGTCGGTGAGTTGATCGAGTGAAACACTGACCGTGTCGGCGTCGATCCGTCGGAGGTTGATCCCGTCAGCAAGCGCGAGCGCCACGACCTTGTCAGCTCGGCCCGGCACTTCGGCACAGATCGTGTCGAAAAACGTGTCGTGGCGGAGATGAACCCCACCGTTGCGGAGCCCGCAGGCGAGGACCGACGTGAGACGGTTGACTCGATCACCGATCGCACGAAGGCCCTTCGGTCCGTGGTACACCGCGAAGAACGACGCCATCACCGCTAACAGCACCTGAGAGGTGCAGATGTTTGAGGTCGCCTTTTCTCGGCGAATGTGTTGCTCACGGGTTTGCAGCGCGAGACGCAACGCGGAGCGGCCCGCAGCGTCGACCGAAACCCCGACCAGGCGCCCCGGCAACGAACGCTGATAGGCGAACCGGGTAGCGAAATACGCGGCGTGTGGCCCACCGAACCCCATCGGTACGCCAAACCGTTGAGTGGAACCGACCACCACGTCGGCGCCGAGGTCACCGGGTGGGGTTAGTACCGTCAACGCCAACGGGTCAGCAGCCACCACCACCAAACAGTTCGCGGCATGGCATCGTTCGATAATGGCGGCCAGATCGGGGAGTGCACCGGTGGTTCCCGGGTACTGAACTACCAGTCCGAAAACCCCATCAAGATTGGCGGTCAACGGGTCATCAAGCCGGGTTTCGAGCCCGATCGGTTCGGCTCGGGTTTGCACCACTGCGATCGTCTGCGGGTGGGTGTTGCGATCGACGACGAACCGATCACCGGGCCGTTGCGTATTGACCCGGTGCAGCATCGTCATGGCTTCAGCCACCGCCGTGGACTCGTCGAGCAGCGAAGCGTTAGCGATTTCCATTCCGGTGAGCTCACAGGCCATGGTCTGAAAGTTCAACAGCGCTTCGAGACGACCTTGAGAAATTTCTGGCTGGTACGGGGTGTAGGCGGTGTACCACCCGGGGTTTTCGAGCACGTTGCGGCGAATAACCGGTGGGGTAGCGGTTGCGTGGTAACCCATTCCGATAAGCGACACCGGCTGCCGGTTTTGGCTGGCGATCGCCCGTAGTTCTGCTTGCGCTCCGAGTTGCCCGACCGGTTCGGGAAGGTTGAGCGGTTCGGACAGCAAAATGTCGGCCGGGACGGTCCGGGTGATGAGCTCGTCGATGCCTTTCACACCGATCGTGTTGAGCATGACCGCCCGCTCGTGTTCGGTTGGCCCGATATGGCGAGGCTCGAACGGGTCCCGGTCGTTGGCATCGGCGATTGACGGGTCGGTAGACAACTGAACCTCCGGGGTCGCGAGCCTTGGTGCGGGTACAGCACGAAGGTCCGGCCCCGACATTAGCAATCGTCGCTCGAAGGTGTTGCCCGGTTCGGTTGGAGCGTCGCTGACGGGTTTACGGGTGGACGTCGCCTCGGTCGTGGAGGTTCATCGGCGGGAACGGTCCAAAGAACCCGTGCTCGTACAAGCCGTAGCCGGTCTGGTCGTTGTAGCGGAACTCACCGACCGAATCGACCACCCCGTACTGGGCCAGGCCCCGGATGTCGTCAACGTTGTAGGTCAACGCCTGCACGACTTCTTCTTCGCCTTGCCACATGCCATGTCGCCAGTCGTCTTCGAACCCGTAACCGGTGCCGATCGAGATGAAGTTGGTCAGCAGCGGTCGTACCTGCATGGTGAACGGGCCTTCTGGCGCGTCGGGAAAGGTGATTCGACTACCGGAAAGCAGTCGGGTTCCGCTGATCATGTCGTGTTCCCAGCTCGGGCGACCAAGCCAGTCCGGCAGCCGGGCCGGATCCTGCCAAACCCGAACCGCTTCCTCGAGGGGCCGAACCCCGTCGGCGCGTTCGTGACACATGTAAATGATGGAATGGTCACCGAAATCAACCGGCATGTAGTTCCACATTCCTGGCATGACGCTGATCGACTGCCGGATACCGTCCGGCTGCTTTTCGCCGACGGGTCGCACTCCCCAGGAACGGTCACGGCTGCCCCCACAGTGACTGGGGTCAACGGTGATGTCTTCTCCCGCGACGTTGAGCGTGCCTTCCCAACGTCCCATCTGCGCGAACCGTTGCGTGTCGAACACGACCGTGCCGCGACTACGGAGGTACTGCCGGGGTTCTTCAAACGCGGGGATAGACGCGGTCCAGGTCACGTCCATGGCGACGTCGGCCTCGTTGGGTTCCACAATGACCCGAAGTTTCTCCAACGGTTTGTCGATTTCGATACGGAACGGTCCGACCGAGACATCGCTGCGTTCAACCAACGGTTTGCTGGTTCGCATCACCCGTTGAGTGCCATCTTTCGTGACAGCCAAAAACGCGTCGGTGGTGCCCAAGTTCGGGTACTGGCCAAGCCCGAAAATAGCGAAATAGTCGTCGGAGGATGGGTGAAGGTTGAAGTAGTAGCGGTCGTAGAAGTTACGGTCCGAAGTTGCGGCGTGGCGGATGAACTCTGAGGTCTGATGGACCGGGAATTCATCCCATGCGGAGATGTTGCGTTCTTCGTTCATGGGCGAGACCGTAGTAGCTGTGAACCGCTAGGTCAGATCCGTGGGTTCGGCCGCGGGGCTTCCTGCGGGTAGCGTGGCCGTGTGACGAAGACCCGTGTTCCCGCAGTTGACGGCATGTTCACCGAACAAGACGGTGTGGCGTACCTGATCGGTTCGAAAGTTCCTGATCGGGAGTCGTATTTCTTTCCCGCCCACCTCGCGGGTGGAGACCCGGCTGCGGTCGGGGCCGAACTCGAAGAAGTGTTGCTTTCACCGAAAGGCACCGTCTGGAGTTACACCACCAGCTCCTATCAGCCCCCTCCACCGTTTGTGGCCGCCACCGACCCTTACGAGCCGATCACGATCGCCGCGGTGAAACTCGAACGAGAACAGATGGTGGTGTTGGGGCAATGCGTTGCTGGGGTCACACCTGACGATCTGACGATCGGAAGCGAAGTGGAATTGGTGATCGACACGCTCTATGAAGACGACGAAAACGAGTACACGGTTTGGAAATGGCGGCCGGTAACAGAAGGTGAGGGCTGATCATGGACGACATCGCAATTCTTGGGGTGGGGATGCACCCGTGGGGGAAGTGGGGTCGGAACTTTGTCGAATACGGCACCGCTGCGGCTCGTGAGGCACTCGCGGAGGCCGATGTCGACTGGCGAGATGTCGGTTTCGTTTCCGGGGCGATCACGGTTCGTTGCGGGTATCCCGGCTACGTCGCGGGTTCCACGTTCGCTCGGGCCCTTGGTTTCAACGGTGCGCAGGTCGCTTCGAGCTACGCCGCGTGTGCGTCGGGAGTGACCGCGCTGCAAGCGGCCCGAGGGCAGATCCTGTCAGGATCAACCGACGTGGCGTTGGTGGTGGGTGCCGACACCACCCCGAAAGGTTTCCTTAAACCAAACGAAGGTGACCGGCCCGACGACATGGACTGGTTGCGGTTTCATCTAGTGGGGGCTACCAACCCGGTGTATTTCGGGTTGAACGCCCGTCGCCGCATGGATCTGTACGGGGCGACCTCAGAAGATTTCGCCATGGTCAAAGCCAAAAACTCTCGTCACGCAGTGCATAACGAACGAACCCGGTTCAACAAAGAATATGGGGTTGACGACGTGTTGGCTTCACCGGTGGTTTCCGACCCGCTGCGTTTGCTGGATATCTGTGCCACCTCCGATGGCGGTGCGGCGCTGGTGGTGTCGTCGATGGAGTACGCCAAATCGAAAGGGATCACCGATCCGGTTCGGATTGCGGGCTTGTCCACGATCACCCCGACCTTTCCCGACACGGTCATTGACCTTCCGTACCTTGCGACCGACTCGGCGGGGGCAACTCCTGAACCGCTGCGAGGGTTCAAACAGTCGATTGCCGACCGGGTTTATGAAGAATCGGGCCTCGGCCCGGACGATGTTGACCTTGCCGAGGTGTACGACTTGTCGTCGGCTTTAGAACTCGACTGGTACGAACAACTCGGGTTTTGCCCGGTAGGAAGCGCCGAACAGCTGGTGCGTGACGGCGTGACGACGATCGGGGGCCGGCTTCCGGTCAACCCGTCGGGTGGTTTGGGTGCGTTCGGAGAAGCGGTCCCGGCTCAGGCACTCGCTCAGGTCTGTGAGCTGACCTGGCAGCTTCGGGGACAGGCCGGACCGCGGCAAGTGGAAGGTGCCAAGGTCGGTATTTCGGCAAACCAGGGCCTGTTCGGGCACGGGTCGTCGGTGTTGGTGCGGCGATGACCATTCACGAAACATTGAACGCCGAAGGCGTGTTGGAACTGGTGATGGAGAACCCTCCGGTCAACGCGCTACCGATCGCGGACACGTTGGCGTTGGCCCAACGATGCGATCAGGTGAAGTATCAACCCGAGGTCACCGCGGTGGTGTTGACCGCCACCGGCAAAGGCTTTTGTGCCGGGGTTGACATCAAAGAGATGCAGGCCATGGAGGGTCATGCCGGCATTTTGGCCGTCAACCGGGCCTGCGCGGAGGCGTTTCGTGCGGTCTATGAATGCGCCGTTCCGGTGGTCTGCGCCGTCAACGGTTTCTGCCTCGGTACCGGCATCGGTTTAGCCGGTTCGGCCGACATCGTAATCGCCGCTTCCGGGGTGCAGTTTGGGCTTCCGGAGGTTGATAACGGCGCGTTGGGAGCCGCAACCCATCTCGGGCGTTTGGTACCCGAAAAACATCTTCGTTGGATGCTGTACAGCTGCGAACCGGTTTCGGCCGAGCAACTCCACGAATGGGGGACGGTGCGTCAGGTGGTTTCCGCCGAGGATCTTCGGGCTACCGCTCACGAACTGGCGTCCACGATCGCTAGCAAACCCCCCGAAGTCATCCGAGCGGCCAAAGCGTCGCTGCTGGGTATCGATCATCAGCCCATGAACTCGTACCGCTTCGAGCAAGGTTTCACCTTCGAGCTGAACCTTCAAGGCCACGGCGATACCGCCCGTGAAGCGTTCCTGCGGGGCGAACGCGGCCCAAATTCGGCCGCCGAATAGCGCGAGGGCACGGGACGCCCCGTTGGCCGACCGGCCGGTGCCCCGCTAGGTTCCCGAACGTGTCGGAACAGGTCACGGTCTTCGAAGCGGTAGGAGGAATGCCGTACTTCCGATCCCTTGTGGAACGGTTCTACCAAGGCGTCTCGCAGGACCCGCTGCTTCGACCCATGTACCCCGCTGATCTGAACGGTGCGGTAGAGCGTCTGGCTCTGTTTCTCGGCCAGTACTGGGGTGGACCGGACACCTACTCGCTACAACGCGGCCACCCGAGGCTCCGGATGCGTCACATGCCGTTTCGGGTTGACCGGGCTGCTCGGGACGCCTGGTTGGGGCACATGGTGGCTGCGCTGGAAGCCGATCCTCCCGACGAGCCGGTTCGCTCGGCGATGATCGAGTACTTTCTGCGATCCGCTGAGTTTCTCCGAAATGTTGACGAATCCGACGATCCGGCGGGAGAACCGGTTGTCAACTGAGGTTTGTAATTTGGCAAATCCGGGCGAGGGTCCCGCTTTTCCCCCAAGAACTAGGGCAAACTAACCACCAAGTCGGATGTAGGTGTCCGATGTGGGACGCAAATTCGTTTGTGTGCCATTTGGATCCGCGATCGCCGTGGAACGAGCCAAGGAGTAAGAACATGAACAAGGGTGAACTTGTCGCCGCAATGGCCGAAGCCGCTGGCGTCAGCCAGAAGGACGCTGGTGCATGTCTCGACGCAATGTTCGAGATTGTCGCTGGCGAAGTCAAGAAGGGCAACTCGGTCTCGGTTACCGGTTGGCTGAAGGTGGAACGGGCCAAGACTTCGGCTCGTACCGCCCGCAACCCGCAGACCGGTGCAGAGATCGCCATTCCGGCTGGTACTCGTACCAAGGTTTCGGTTGGTTCGAAGCTGAAGGCTGCCGGCAAGTCCTGATCGGCTCCCTGATTTGTTGAGAGGGGACGGCTTCGGCCGTCCCCTCTTGACGTTTTGACCTGATGTCCGCTCGTTGTTTGGCGCTGCCGGGCTCTAAGTTGGGGAGATGACTGTGAAACTTGAACCCGGTAGCCGGGCGCCGCAATTCACGTTGACCGACCAGAACGGAAACTCGCGGAGTCTTAGCGACTTCTCGGGGCAGCCTGTGGTCGTCTTTTTCTATCCCAAAGCCAACACGGGGGGCTGCACCGATCAGGCCTGTGGTCTGCGAGACGCCGTACCGGATTTGGGCGACGTTCAGGTGCTTGGCATTTCGCCTGACGCCCCCGCAGCCCAGGCCAAATGGGACGCCAAACACGATTTCGGGTTTCCGTTGTTGTCAGACCCAGACCATACGGTGGCCGATCAGTACGGCGTTTGGGGCCCGAAGAAGCTTTACGGGCGGGAATACGAAGGGATCATCCGGAGTGCGTTCCTGATCGGCCCCGACGGGAAGATCGTGCAGGCCTGGTACAAGGTCAGCCCGAAAAACACGGTGGCGAACGTGCGAGAAGCGATCAGTTCGTGAGCGTCTGGCCTGCCCCGGACACGGTACTCCCGCATCGTCCGCCGTTTCTGTTTGTTGATGAGATCACCGATCTGGTTCCCGGTGAACGAGCGGCGGGCCTTTGGACGTTGACCGGCGACGAAACGTTTTTCGAAGGTCATTTCCCTGGCCGCCCAACCCTTCCGGGCGTGTTGATGTGTGAAGCCATCGCGCAGGTCGGGGCGTACGCCTTGTTGACCAGCGAACGCTACGCCAACCGGCTTCCGCTTTTCGGGGGGCTCGATGGAGCCCGATTTCGCCGTCAGGCGGTTCCGGGCGACACGCTCGCCCTTTCCGTCGAGATGCACCGGTTGTCGTCGCGGGGCGGCAAAGGGCAGGGTCAGGCCACCATCAACGGCGAGTTAGCGGTCAGTTGCGAGCTGATGTTCGTGGTGGTTGACCCGAACTAGTCGGTAGCAGGCCCGAGCACCAGCGTGCCGTTGTGTCCGCCGAACCCGAAACTGTTCGACAGCGCCGCAGACGGCTCCCAGGGAGCCGGAGCGCCCTGCACCACGTTGATCCGGGGGAGTGCCGGGTCTACGGCGGTAAGCCCGGCGGTAGGCGGCACCAGACGTTTCTGCATGGCCAACACGACCGCTACTGCTTCGATCGCGCCAGCCGCACCCAGCGCGTGTCCGGTGACCCCTTTGGTCGACGTAACCAACGGGCCGTCGGTTTCGCCGAAGACTTTGGCGATCGCTTCGGCTTCGGCAGCATCGTTCTTGTCGGTGCTGGTTCCGTGAGCGTTGATGTGTCCCACCTGATCGGGGCTGATCCCCGCGTCTTGCAGCGCCAACTGCATGCAGTTGACCGCTCCGGCGCCACCGGGTGCCGGCGCAGTGATGTGGTGGGCATCGGCGGTTGACGCCGAACCCAGCACCTCACCGAGGATCGTGGCGCCTCGTTCGACTGCCATGTCCCAGGCTTCAAGCACCAGCAGCCCGCACCCTTCGGCCATGACAAACCCGTCCCGGTCGGCGTCGAAGGGTCGGCTGACCCCACTGTTGGACAAAGCGGTCATGTTGGCGAACCCGGCGATGGCGGTCGGGGTGAACGGGGCTTCCGCTCCACCAGCCATCACCACGTCGGCGTACCCCCAGGCGATGAGCCGAGCGGCGTTACCGATGGCGTGAGTGCCAGCTGCGCAGGCAGTGACGGTGTTTTCGCAGGGACCCTGCCAGCCGTAACGCATCGAGACGCTGGCGGGCGCGGCGTTGGGCATCATCATGGGAACAAGGAACGGCGAAACCCGTCGGTCGCCTTTGGCGAGACGCACCTCGATTTGTTCTTCGAGCGTTGCGATACCACCAATTCCGGTCCCGATGAACGTCCCTCGCCGGGCCGGATCCGCGGTGAGTTCGCCCGCTTGGGCGAGCGCTTCCGCGGCAGCAGCCAACGCGAATTGGGCGTACCGGTCGCTTCTTCGAGCCTCTTTAGGGTTGTCGAAGAAGGGACTCGGGTCCCAGTTGTCGATCTGGCGAAAACCCACGGGGGCTTCGCTGACGAGGCCGTTCCAGAACGCGTCCTGACCAATACCGGCAGACGCAACTACCCCGAGGCCGGTGATGGCAACGCGACGGCGTTCCATTACAGCTTGGACACAACCAGGTCGTAGGCGGCCTGAATGGTGTTGACCCCGTCGAGTTCTTCTTCTTCGACGTTGACATCGAATTCTTCTTCGAGGGCCATGACCAGTTCCACCAGGTCGAGGCTGTCGGCGTCGAGCGACTCGAACGTCGCTTCGGGCACTACCTGAGCTTCATCAACCGACAGAACGTCGACTGCACACTTCTTGAAACGTTCGAAATTGTCACTCACTTGCATTACTCCATTGCTTAGGGTTCGTCGGCTGACCCAACGAACCGGAGAACTTTCGGCTTCAGGCTAGTCAGCCCATAGAGAAGCCGCCATCGACAGGCAATACGGTACCGGTGATAAAGGCGGCAGACTCGGACGCCAAGAATTCCACCGCGGCAGCGATCTCGTCTCCTTGCCCCAGACGCCCCACCGGAACGACCGAAAGCATGGCTGCTCGTTGCTCGTCGGTGAGCGCCATTAGCATGTCGGTTTCGATCGGTCCGGGACAGACCACGTTGGAGGTAATTCCCCGGCTGGCGAACTCTTTGGCCAAAGATTTCGACAGGCCGATCAGACCCGCTTTCGACGCTGCGTAGTTGGCCTGACCGGCTTGGCCGCCCAAACCAACGATCGACGAGATGAAAATCATCCGCCCCCAACGGTTACGCATCATTGACTTGGACACCCGTCGAGCAACCCGAAACCCTCCGGTGAGGTTGGCATCGAGCACGTCGGTGAAGTCCTCGTCGGTCATTCGCAGTACGAGGCCGTCACGGGTGATCCCGGCGTTGGAAACAAGGATCTCGACCGGGCCGAGGGTTTCTTCGATCTGGGACACGGCGGCATCAACCGAAGCCGTGTCGGTGACGTCGGCGTTGACCACAAGGATCCCGTCGGTGTCGTCCGCAGCCCCCGAACGCGACGTGATCGCTACTCGATGTCCAGCCGCGGCGAATCGACGAGCGATCGCCTGTCCAATGCCCCGGTTGCCTCCGGTAACCAGCACTACCCGTTCGTTCACCATCGGATCACCACACTTCCCCAAGCCAAACCTGCGCCGAATCCGGCCATCAGCACCAACCGGTCGGGGGCTAAAGCACCGGCCCGGTCAGCGGCGGCCATAGCGAGCGGAATGCTGGCGCTTGACGTATTGCCTGTTTGTTCAATCACGTTGAACGTCCTCTCCAACGGAATACCGATCCGGTCACACATTGCCTCAATAATGCGCATGTTGGCTTGATGGGGGAGTACCACGTCGAGGTCAGTCGGAGCGAGACCCGCCTTTTCGAGTGTGACTTCAACGGACCGACTCACCGCCCGCACCGCCCGTTTGAACACTTCTCGGCCTTCCATTTTGATCTTGTCGCCGAGATCGCAATACAGGATCGGGGCGAGTTCACCGTTGACGCCAAAATCGGCGGCGAGTAGTTCGCCTTGGCTCGGGTGGCGTTCGAGCACCGCCGCTCCGGCCCCGTCACCGAAAAGGATCGCGGTGCTGCGGTCGTCCCAGTCGACGATGGAGGACATGGCGTCGCTTCCGACGAGCAGTACCCGTTCCGGCCCTCCTGGGGTCAGCATCAGTCCGTAGGCGGTGACGTAGCCGTACGGGAACCCGGCACAAACCACGTTGAGGTCCATAGCGCCGCAACGCAAACCGAGCGCATCGGCGACCAAAGCACTGGTGGCCGGAAATGTCTTTTCGGGCGTGGTGGTGCAGAGCACGAGAAAGTCGATCTGATCGGCGGTCAGTCCGGCCTGTTGCATCGCTTCGGCTGCGGCCGCGGTTGCCATCTGGGCGGTGCGGCCCCCAACCCGGCGGGCACCAATGCCGGAACGGGAACGGATCCATTCGTCGGACGTGTCCATCCGTCGGGCAAGGTCGTCGTTGGTGACCGTCTCGGCGGGCAGGAACGTGCCGAGACCGGTGATGCGGGCCGTCACTGGTTGGTCCTGAGCCAGGCGATCGGTTGCCGGCTGGTGACCCGTTCACCCTCAACGGCCAGCACCCCTCGAATTTCACCGGAGAACGAACTTCGGACTTCGGTGGCTCCGATCATCCCGATGACCTGACCAACCGTGATGATCTGCCCCTCGTGCAGATCAGAAGCGGGAACAAAGATTCCGGCGCTCGGGGAAACCACCATGCGTTCGGTCGCGAACAACTGCTCGCCTTCGCCCGCAACAAGGGTCGGGGTTGAACTTCCGGTGGTGCTGGAAAGCGCAGTCAGCAGGCCATCGAGGTCGCCCGGGGCCGAAATCGAGATCCGGGCACCGTCGGCTACTGCCCGTTTGGCCAGCCCGGTGAGCACCGAACCCGGTCCGAGCTCAACGAACGTGGTGAAACCGTCGTCTTCTAGCGAACGAAGCGTTTGACGCCAACGCACCGGTGAGGTGAGTTGGGCGCCGAGGAGATCAGGCCACTCGGCACCGTCGAGATGGGGGCGGGCGTCGACGTTGGCATACACCGGTTGTTCCGCGTTCCGGAACTCGGTGGCGTCGATCGCGTTGCGTAACCGATCGCGAGCCGGTGCCATCAACGGAGTGTGGAACGCCCCACCAACCGGAATGCGCATCGCCCGTTTGGCTCCGAGTTCTTTGGCAATTTCGCAGGCCCGATCAAGGTCTTCGGGGGTGCCAGCAATAACAACTTGACCGGGGGCGTTGTAGTTCGCGATCCAGGCGTCACCGGCGGTTCGTTGACAGGCAACATCGACTTCTTCGTCGTCTAGGCCAAGGATCGCGGCCATCGTCCCGTTTTGCGCATCGGCCGCTGATTGCATCGCGGCCCCTCGTTCGTTGACGAGGGCAACAGCATCCGCGAAATCGAGTACACCGGCGGCACAAAGCGCTGAGTACTCGCCGAGTGAATGGCCGGCGTGCGCGCCGGCCTCGGCCCCGGTTCGGCTCACCGCGTCAAGCACCACCATCGACGTCACGAACGTGGCGAGCTGCGCATTGCCGGTCAAGGTGAGTTCGTCGGCGTCGGTGTCGAGTAGCAGCGCGGCGATATCACGACCCGTGGCGTCGGAAGCCTCTTCGACAAGCTCCCAAGAAGGATGATCGACCCACGCGCTGCCCATTCCCGGGGCTTGCGAACCCTGGCCTGGGTAGGTAAATACGATCATCGTCTGGGGCCTTTCCGGACAGCGAGAAGAGAGCCGATTCGTCGGCGGGTCTGAAGTCTGACCCAAAGCAGGTTCGAAGGGTTTCATATCTGAATGATTCCTTGAGTGGCCGAACGGCACGGTTTCATTGGTTTGTCGATGGACTCGCTGGTTGTCGCCGGTACGATGCTCGTTGCACCCGGCCCGGGTGGTGGAATTGGCAGACACGACG
>JAFMKU010000104.1 GCA_017852795.1 Candidatus Neomicrothrix sp. | reverse complement strand
ACGAGACTGCTATGGACACAGCTTTCGGGCTTTTTCGGATTCTGGCGGATAGTACAAACCTAGGAGACTAGTTTCCTATTTATGAGATAAGTTTCCATCAAACTTGACGTCGCCGACCTGGGCACCGATTTGAGTCGTCGTCCAGCTGGCAAAGTTGCAAGCGAAATGGCAGGCATCCACGAGGTTTTTTCCGTTTAAGATTCCGGTAACCAGAGCCGCGCAAAATGCGTCCCCCGCCCCACTTGAGTCGACACTCTCTGCGCGCGGGGCAGCTACGACAATGTAGTCTCCGGCTACGCCTCGTGGAAACACAACCGCTCCATCTGCGCCTAATGTAACTACGAGTTGTCCAGAGTAGTCGAGCAGTCGCGCAGTGTTGACGACATCCTCGGTGTTCTGTGGAACTGGACAATCAACCAGACTCGCGAGCTCAGATCGATTTGGCACGAGGATGTCGCATTTGCCAATAAGTCTTTTCAGTTCTGGAGAGGAAGGGGGCATTGGGGCTGGGTTGAGAACAAAAATCTCCGGCGCGAGTTCGGCGGCTCGCGAAATGGTCTCTACCGAAACTTCGAGTTGGGCTAGCACAATCGCGGGCTTGTGGTCAGAAAAATATGCGTTCACCAATTCAGGGGTTAGTGCGCCATTGGCTCCTGCATCAACCACAATGGAGTTCTCTCCCCCGGAAGATACGAGAATTACTGCTGAACCCGTTGGGAGCTCTGGTGAGAGGGACACGGAAGTGCAGTCCACTCCACGAGACTGCAGATGGCTGATAATCTCCTGGCCTGGATTGTCATCTCCAACTGAAGCGATGAGCTCGACCGGCGTCCCCAGCGCCGCGAGGGCTGCGGCTTGATTAGCGCCCTTACCCCCAGGCGCATCGTATCGACCAGAGCTCAGTACCGTTTCTCCGGGCAAGGGGAGGCTGCGCAGTTGGAAGGTAATGTCCGCATTCACTGAGCCAACTACGGCAACCTCGGCATTGCCATTCACACGCGGGCCTTCCCGAGGGAATCAATCGCCTCCAACACCAAGTCCCAGTATCTCTCGGCGTCAAGCGTAATCGCCACGTCAGCGTTGGGCTCATGTTCAAGGCGATTGTGAATGTCGGTTACTGTTTCGCCCCGAGTCCACTTTCCCTCGAGCTCTACGGCAAGAAATGTGCGGGTCCACTCAATGAGGCTGGGATCAATGAGTGCCGCGACGGTACAAGGGTCATGAACGGGTGGGGAGTCAAAGCTCCAGACCGATCGGTAGGAGCTCCCAAAGAAGCCCATCCATTCTGCACAAGTTTTGCCGATGTCGTGGTCCATATTTGTCATGCGCTCCACCACTTCCGGTATTGCGAGAGCCTGATGAGTCAGATTCAGGCCCACCATTCGAATCGGGAGTCCTGAATCGATAATTTCTTGCAGTGCCTCGGGGTCCGCGTAGGTGTTGAATTCTGCCGATGGGGTGTGGTTTCCGCGTTCGGTTGACCCGCCCATGAAAATAACCTCAGCAATCTTCTCGAGGTCTTCGGGGTGTGACATGGCAAGCTGTGCCAAGTTGGTCATAGGTCCAGTGACCACCATTGTTATTGGCCGGGGGCTATCCATTAGGGTCTGGTGGATTAGCTCTACTGCGCTGAGTTTGCTCGGTAGAAATTCTGGTTCTGGCATCGTTGGCCCATCAAGACCACTCTTGCCATGGACATAATTACCCAGCTCGAGGGACGCAACTAAAGGGTCGCTTGCTCCTCTCGCGACAGGGACATCAGTGACCCCTGCGAGAGTTAGAATCCGGAGAGCGTTTCGTGTCGCGTCATCTATAGAACAGTTTCCGAAGCAGGTCGTGACCGCAAGAAGGTCAATTTTGGGCGAAGCAACGGCCAGCAGGATGGCCACCGCATCGTCATGGCCCGGGTCGCAGTCCAAGATGATGGGAATTGGGACGGACTGTTCCATTAGTTTCCCGCTATCCCGGCAGCAAGCCACTCGATCATTCCCGCCATTAGTTTCCCGAACCCAGACCACTCTACGAAGGACGCGGGGCACCAATGGGGACCGATGTCACTGGTCCAAACCAAAGACCGGCCGGAACCGTAGGTGCCTGTGGCAATGAGCACATCCTCTCCAACGCTGGCGTGAACGGTCGCATCTGCTTTGGCGAAAACTCTGTTGTACCCGAGTAATGAGGGGGCGCCATCGTTGACAAGCTTGGCAAGCTCACCTTTTTCGGCCCGCACAGGGGCCCCCTCTGAAACTTCCACGCGGTCGTCGAAGTCGCTCATCGTCACTGGCAGCACTTCTGCAATTCGAGACCGAGCAAAATTTGCCCGCGCCTGGAATCCTTGAAAACTGAGATAACCACCGGCCATCATGAGAGCTCCGCCGTTATGCACCCACTTTGCCAAAGTTGCCAGGCGATTGGTACTCGATTTTCCTTCAAGCCAAGTTTCTGGGGGCAACTGGAAGGAGTTTGCTCCGATGTCTGAAAGGACAATGACCTCGTACTCGGAGAGAGCTTCCTGGCTCGATGGGAAATCCTGAGGAATCTGGTGCGCTGCCATGTGGTCAACTTGAATTCCGTGTGCTGACAGTGCAGAAATGTAGTCATCAGCGCCCGAGTGGAACGTTACGCTCGTAAAGCTATCAAAACCCTTGTAATGGGTAGCCTCAGAAATCCATGTTT
>JAFMKU010000093.1 GCA_017852795.1 Candidatus Neomicrothrix sp. | reverse complement strand
CTCGCGGCTGAACTCATCGAACATCCCAAAGAAATCGCTGAACACGTCATGCTGGTCGATCTAGCCCGCAACGACATCGGCCGGGTGGTTGCCTTCGGGACGCTTCAGGTCGACGAGATGATGACCCTCGAAAAGTACAGTCACGTGATGCATCTCACGTCGCAGGTTTCCGGAGCGCTGGCACCGGGACGAACTCCGATCGACGTGTTGCGGGCCACGTTGCCGGCCGGGACGCTGTCGGGAGCACCGAAAGTTCGGGCCATGGAAATCATTGACGAACTCGAACCGGTGCGACGCGGGCCCTACGGAGGCGTGGTCGGCTATCTCGACTTCGCTGGGGCGATCGACACGGCGATCACGATCCGCACCATGCTGGTGAGCGGAAACCGGGCGTCCGTGCAAGCCGGAGCTGGGGTGGTGGCCGACTCGGTAGCGGCCGACGAATACCTTGAATGCCAGAACAAAGCCAAGGCACTGCTGGCCGCGGTGCCGGCCGCTCGACGGATGACGGCGGCGCGCCGTCGCAGTTCATGACCGCCGAACGGCACGGGGTTGCCGTGTCCGGGCCCGACGCCGAAAAGTTTTTGCAGGGTCAGATCAGCCAGGACGTGTCGGCACTCGCGGTTGGTGACGTGGCCTGGTCGTTGGTGTTGCAACCAACCGGTCGACTGGTGGCCGTGTTCCGGATCCAGCGGCAAAGCCCCGACTCGTTCCTGCTTGATGTCGAAGCTGGTTTTCGCGAGGCGCTTATCGAACGGCTCGAACGGTTCAAGCTGCGTACCGATGCGGTCGTCACCCCCGTTGACCATCCGATCGACGTGCCGATCAGTTGGCCAGGCGTCGACGACCCCACCGATGAAGGTCAACGGATCCGGGGAGCCATGCCACGACTCGGAGCCGAACTCACCGAAGACACGATCCCGGGCGAAGCAGGGGCGGTGTTTATCGAACAGACCGTGAGTTTCACCAAAGGCTGCTACACCGGGCAGGAACTCGTGGCCCGGATCGACAGTCGGGGTGGAAACGTTCCCCGTCCGATCCGGGTACTTGAAACGGATGCCCCCGTCGCGGTTGGTGCTGAGGTACGAGTCGACGGTGAAGTGGTAGGCAAGGTCACCAGCGCCGCCGACCGGGCAGCACTCGCACCGCTGCTGCGACGGGTCATTGTTGGGCAACGCGTCCAGATCGACGGGGTTGCTGCGGTCGTTGTCGGCGAGCAACCCCCGGTTCTGGACCAGTAACAGCCGCCATGAACCCGGTCGGGCATTACGAAACGCTGGGGGTAGCCCCAGAAGCGTCGATGCAAGAAATACGGCAGGCCTACCTGCGGGCCGCTCGCAACGCGCACCCTGACCTCAACAACGGTTCCGAAACGCAACGCCAGAACGCCGAAGATCAGATGCGGTCGGTCAACGCAGCCTGGGCGGTGCTGAGCGACGTGGATCAGCGCAGCGCCTACGACCGGCAACGGTTACGTCCATCAACCTCGAAACCGCAAACGTCGACCGGAACCGGCCCAGTAAACGACTTCGTTCCTTTTGACGACGGTGAACCCGACGAGTTCGATGCACGCCACGACCAACCGTTGAGCGACAGCTCGCTGCCACGCTGGCTTTCGGCGACCCCGCTGGTGGCGGTGGTGTTGGGGCTTGGGGGAGTAGTGATGGGTGGGGTGCTGAACCTTTCGGTGCTGTTGACCATCGGTGTTCTCATACTGGTCGTCTCGGCCGCGTTAATGTTCGTCGCGGCACCGCTGGTCACCTTGGCGAGGGCCGTTCGCGGCGACCGCGGGAACGCCTGAAACCGTCCGGCCCCGGCAAGGAATCTTCAAGGGTCGTGTCGTCTGGTTCTGGTTCGCCGGATTACCCTTTCGGCTATGACCAAAGTTGCTGTCCTCGCCAAACTTCCGATCAACCCCGACGCCAAAGATGCTTTTGTCGCTGCGTTCGCGGCGATGGAAGCTGCGGTAGCCGAAGAATCGGGAACCGAGATTTACATCCTGAACTGGGATGCTGCCGACGAGAACTTGGCCTACATCTACGAGCTTTACACCGATTCGGATGCGTTGGGTGTCCACAGCGGATCGGAAGCCATGAAGGCGTTGATGGGGGCACTCGGTGGCCTGCTGGCCGGCGCACCGGAACTCATCATGCTCAACCCCGCCTCCGGTAAAGGCCTCTAACCCTGACTGCGACCTACCTCGATCGGATCCTTGACGCCCACCGGGCGGTGGCCCGTGAGGACCAGCGCAGTCTCGACGGGTTGATCGCGCAGGCCGCGGGTCTTCCCGCCGCCCGCGGCTTTCGTAACCAACTGCTTGCCGCCGAAGGCATCGCGGTGATCAGCGAGGTGAAACGGCGGTCGCCGTCCAAAGGCGATCTAGCCCCCGAAATAGATCCGGCACAGTTGGCTCAAACCTATGCGTTGGGTGGCGCCAGTTGCCTTTCGGTGCTGACCGACGAGGCCTGGTTTGGTGGTTCGGTCGACGACCTTCAGCAGGCTCGTTCGGCGGTTTCGCTTCCGGTGCTCCGCAAAGATTTCACGGTGGACGCCCGCGACGTCGTCGATGCTCGACTGATGGGCGCCGACGCCGTGCTGCTGATCGCCGCCGCCCTCGACGATGCAGAACTTCGGGCGTTTTCGGCGTTAGCGCGCGAACTCGGCCTTGACGTGTTGGTTGAGATCCACGACGAACCCGAACTTGAACGGGCACTCAA
>JAFMKU010000048.1:3814-15171 GCA_017852795.1 Candidatus Neomicrothrix sp. | reverse complement strand
TTTGGGATGTTCGATGAGTTCAGCCGCGAGACGACGGTCGTGTTCTTCGGTTTGTCCCCGTTTTCGGGTGCCAGCGATCGGCCGTGAAATGACCCGACCTTCCAACAGTTGAACCATCGGTTCCGGCGAGCCACCAACCAGTTCCAACCCTTCGTGGCGCAGGAAATACATGTAGGGACTCGGGTTGACCTGACGAAGGACCCGATACAGGTCGAACGCTTCGGCGTCGAGGTCAAGATCGAAACGTTGGGACAAAACAACCTGAAAGATGTCACCGGCCAGGATGTGTTCCCGAGCGGTTTCTACCGCCGCGCAGAACTCGGTTTCGCTCATCGACGATGTCACCGACGGCAACGCCTCGTCGCGGTCAGGCAACGGCATCAACGGTTCGTCAAGGGCTCGAGCCCCATCGGCGGCTAGCCGGTCCAGGCTCGCGATGGCTTCGTCGTAGGCCACCCGCAGGTCTTCTCCGGCTGGCACGATCACGTTAGAAATCAACGTGACTCGCTGTCGCCAGTGGTCGTACACCGCGAGTTCTCCGATCATCGAAATGACCGCATCGGGGTACTGCAGATCATCGCGGGGCGGCTGAGGGAGTTCTTCCACTTCGCGAACCACGTCGTAGCCGAGATAGCCAACCAGCCCGCCGTGCAACGGGGGCAGTTCGGGAAGTTCTGGTGACCGATAATGCGCAAGCAGCTGTTCGAGCGCAGCCAACACCCCCGCTTCGGTGTCGATTTCGATCCCGAAATCTCCCACCACGCGAAGCTGGCCGTCTTGAGAAACCAGCGTGGCTTGAGGGTTTCGTCCGATGAAACTCCAACGGCTCCAACGGTCCCCGTTGTCGACCGATTCGAGCAAGAAGCCGTCGCCGTCACCCACCACCCGGGCAAACGCGGCAACCGGGGTGGTCAGATCGGCTAGCACCTCAACCCAAACCGGAACGACCTGGTGATCGGCGGCGAGTCGCTGGAACTCCTCAAAGGAGGGCTGGTAATACATCAGGCGAAACGGAGCGTCTCGGTGTCAACGACCGTTCGGTAGTAGCAGGTTTGACGGGTGTTGCCGTCTTCGTCGCGGGTGTGGCAGACACCGCGGCCCGCCTTGCGCACTTTGTAGATCAGGCTGTTCTGTTCACAATTGACCGCCATCTCGACCAATTCAAGCACATCGCCCGAGGTTGCTCCTTTGTGCCAGATTTCGTTGCGGGACGTGCTGTAAAGCACTGCGGACCGGCGGGCCAGCGTCTCCCGGTATGCCTCCTCGTTGGCGTACCCAATAAAGAGCACTTCAAGAGAATCCGCATCTTGGAGTACGACCGGAACAACTTGATGCCCGGCCCGACCAATCGAAGCGACCTTGTCGAAGTCGATGATCACGGCGAGTTCTTCTTCGAGGGCGTGAGACATAACGCCCATGGTAGGCCCGCTTCGTTAGGTCGCCTCCCTGTTTCCGGCCTAGGGTTCGGGCCATGAGTTCCGATGATTTCGCCCACCTGGACGCGGTCGGTACCGCAGAGACGATCCGCACCGGGCAGGCATCATGCCAGGAAGTTTTCGATGCCGCGGTTGCCCGTCTCGAACGGTTCAACCCGGAAATCAACGCGGTCATCCACCCGAACATTGACCAAGCCCGAGACTCGCTGAATTCGTTACCTGACGGACCATTTCGAGGGGTTCCGTTCCTGATCAAGGACCTTTGGGCCTGCGAAGCGGGCCGACCCCATCATCAAGGGGTGCAGGCGTTGCGTCGGGCCGGGGTGAACGCCACCGAAACCTCACATCTGGTTGAACGGTACCGGGCGGCCGGATTTGTCTCGTTGGGCCGCACCAACACCCCAGAACTGGGAGCTGGAGCCACCACCGAACCGTTGGCTTACGGCCCGACCCGTAACCCTTGGGATCGTGAACGGGGGGCGGGTGGTTCATCGGGCGGTTCCGCGGCTGCGGTAGCGGCCGGGATCGTGCCGGTCGCTAACGCCAGCGACGGTGGCGGGTCGATCCGGATCCCGGCGGCGATGTGCGGGCTGGTTGGCTTGAAACCGAGTCGTGGTCGTGTCCCGATGGGACCTCATCTCGACGAATGGGGTCAAAGCGTGCAGCACGTGGTCTGCCACACGATTCGTGACAGCGCCGCGATTCTCGATGCCACCGCCGGGCCGATGCCCGGTGACGGGGTCGTCGCTCCCCCGCCGCTGGTTCGGTACCTCGACGTGATCGCTCAGCCTGGTGCCCGGTTGCGTATCGGGGTGCTCGATACGGCGATCCGTTCCGGAACCGCCATCGATCCGGAGGTCGCCGAAGCCGTCCGTTCCACCGCGCAGCTGCTCGAAGAACTCGGCCATCACGTCACGTTCGATGCTCCACCGGCGTTGCTTGACGAGGCTCGCATCATGAGCTGGGGGCCGGCGTTCGTGGCCGGAACCGCAGCTTCGGTGGAGGCCATTGAACAAGAAGTTGGGCACCCGTTGGGTGACGATGACATTGAGCCTTGGACCCGGTTTATTGCGGACCGCGCCGCTTCCATCACCCCGGCTTCGGTGATCCACGCGCAGCGGTCAATGATGACGTTCCGTCGCGACTTGGCCGCATGGTGGGCGGGCGGATTTGATCTGCTGCTAACCGCGACTTGTCTGCGGCCTGCCCCCCGGCTTGGCGAAATGGCTCCAGACAACGAAGACCTGATGGCCGTGCAGACCACCACCTTGCATTATTCGCAGCTGACCCAGCCGTTCAACGTGACCGGCCAGCCCGCGCTTTCGCTGCCTCTGGCCGAAACCCGCGACGGGCTCCCGATCGGTGTGCAGTTTGTGGCCGCCTACGCCCGCGAAGATCAACTGCTCCAGTTGGGGGCCGAACTGGAACGTTTCCAGGGTTGGTCTGAGCGTCGATCGCCGCTCAGAGATACAAACCGGTAGAGCCTTCGTCGAGCCGTTCAGCAGCAACCGCGTGGACGTCGCGTTCGCGCAGGATGATGTAGTCGGTGCCTCGGACCTCGACTTCGTACCGATCGTCGGGGTTGAACAGCACCCGGTCACCGGATTCCATGCTGCGGACGTTGGGACCGACCGCGACAACTTCGGCCCAAGTCAAACGTTTACCGACTTGGGCGGTAGCTGGGATCAGGATCCCACCGGTGCTTCGCCGTTCGCCTTCGGCGTCACCGAGCCGCACCAGGATCCGGTCGTTGAGCATCTTCACCGGAAGGCGCTCATCATCGGTCAACGATTGGGCCTTCTTCTTCTCGCTGGTCACAGGTGCCACGCTAGCGGTGCGGGCTTTCCATCAGACGAGCGTCCAACGCCATTCACGCCCCCGGGGGCCGCACGGTAACTCCGGCCGCCAGCAGGGTTTCTTTCGCTTCGGCCACCGTGTGCTCGCCGTAGTGGAAGATGCTGGCCGCAAGCACCGCGTCAGCTCCCCCCGCGACCACCCCATCAACGAGGTGATCGAGTGTGCCCACCCCACCGCTGGCGATGATCGGCACGTTCACGGCGTCGCTGACTGCTGAGGTCAGCGCAATGTCGAAACCGTCGCGCGTTCCATCCCGATCCATAGACGTCAAGAGGATCTCTCCGGCTCCGAGTCGTTCCACTTCGCGAGCCCACACCACCGCGTCGATCCCGGTGCGGGTACGGCCCCCGTGGGTGTACACCTCGAACCCGGAAGCTGTGTCGCTTCGTCGAGCATCGATCGCTACGACACAGCATTGAGCACCAAACTCGCGCGAAATTTCGGCGATCAGTTCGGGGCGTTTCACCGCCGCAGTGTTGATCGAAACTTTGTCGGCCCCGGCCCGCAGCAAACGGCGGGCATCATCGACGACACGGATCCCTCCACCGATCGTGAACGGGATAAAGACTTGTTCGGCCACCGCACGCGCCATGTCGACGGTGGTGTCGCGTTCACCGGACGAGGCGGTGATGTCGAGAAACACCAGTTCATCAGCACCCTGTTCGTCGTAACGAATGGCGAGTTCGACCGGATCTCCGGCATCGCGGATGTCGACAAAGTTCACTCCTTTGACGACCCGTCCGTGGTCCACGTCAAGGCAGGGGATGACCCGGATCGCTCGAAGCGTCACGGCGTTTCTCCCAGCACTGCCACCGCATCGGACACACGAAAGCGACCCTCGTAGATCGCTTTCCCGGCGATGACCCCCGCCAAGGTTCGGCCCGACCGCTCAAGGGTTGCGAGGTCACGAAGGTCGGCGAGGGTTCCGACCCCACCCGAGGCGATCACATCGGTGTGGGTTGCTGCGAGCATGGCAGCTAGCCCTTCGAGGTCGGGTCCGCTCAGCGTGCCATCGCGGCTGATGTCGGTCACCACGAAAGCGTCGACTCCGGCGTCAGAAAACGAACGGGCCACATCGAGCACGGTGCGGCCACTACCAACCAACCAACCGTCGGTTGCGACTTCACCGGCTCGGCCGTCAAGACCCACCGCGACCCGATGATCCACGGCCAGGTCACGCACGAAATCTGGGTCGCGCAGCGCCGCGGTGCCGACCACCACGCGTTCGATCCCGGCGTCGAACAGGGCGTGCGCGGCGTCCCGGTCCCGCACCCCTCCCCCGGCTTGTACCGGAACGCCTACCGCAGCTGCGATCGCGGCGACCACCGGCCGGTTGATGGGTTCGCCGGTTCGGGCCGCGTCGAGGTCGACCACATGGATCCAGCCTGCGCCTTGTTCAACGAAGGCAACCGCCTGTTCGATCGGGTCGTCGCCGTACACCGTTTCCTGCTGGTAATCGCCTTGGTGGAGCCGCACGCAACGGCCTCCGAGCAGGTCAATAGCTGGAAAGAGATCCATGTCAGCCTCGTGTCCGCAACGTGTCGACAAAGTTGGCTAGCACTCGTAACCCGGCGAGGCCAGATTTTTCGGGGTGAAACTGGCAGGCCCAGACGTTGTCTCGGGCGACGGCGGCTACCACGTCGGTTCCGTAGTCGCAGCTGGCGACCACGTACGGGTTTGGTTCAGCGGCGTAGCTGTGCACGAAATACATCCACGGGTCATCGCCGAGGCCCTCCAGCATCGGGTGGGTGTCGGATTCGGTGACCAGACGGTTCCACTGCATCTGTGGGCGCTTGACCGTGTCCGGCAGTTCACGCACCATCTCGGGGAAAATGCCCAATCCGTTTTCTCCAGGTGCTTCTTGAGACCCGGCAAACAGCACCTGCATTCCGATGCAGATTCCGAAAAACGGAACACCCGCGTCGATTCGTTCACGGGCCACCGAATCAAGTCCGTGATCACGCAGGGCTTGCATGCACGGTCCGAACGCCCCGACTCCTGGCAGCACCACGCCGTCGGCTTCCGCGATGATTTTCGGATCGTCGGTGAGTTGCGCGTCGGCGCCGACCGCAGCAAATCCTTTGTGAGCGGAGTGAAGGTTTCCGATCCCGTAGTCGAGGATGGCGACAACCGGACGATTCTCGGAGGCGGCGACGGGCACCTAAAGCGTGCCCTTCGTTGAGGGAACCCCATCCCCTTCGACCCGAACGGCGTCACGCAAAGCGCGGGCTACGGCCTTAAACGCCGCCTCGATGATGTGGTGGGTGTTCTTGCCTCGCTGGCCGACGATGTGCAGGGTAATTCCGGAAGCCATGACAAACGCGCGCCAGAACTCTTCGACGAGTTGTGGGTCAAACGGTGGATCGCCGAGGATTTTTTCGCCGGGGAAATCAACTTCGTAGAGCAGGAACGGGCGCCCGGAAAGGTCCAGCACCACTTCGACCGCGGCTTCATCGAGCGGCACAACGATCGACGCGAAGCGACGCACCCCGGCTTTGTCGCCCCAGGCCTGCCGGAACGTTTCACCTAAAGCGATGCCCACATCTTCGACGGTGTGGTGGGCGTCGATTTCGAGGTCACCGCGGGCGTCAACCTGAAGGTCGAAACTGCCGTGGCGACCTAACTGGTCCAGCATGTGACTAAAGAACGGGATACCGGTTTCGATGGTGGTGGCCCCCACCCCATCAAGGTTGACCGAGATGGAGATCGAGGTCTCCTTGGTTGCGCGTTCGGTGGTAGCCGTGCGGCTCATTGCAGAACCTCCCGTAAAGATTCGAGAAAGCGATTGTTTTCAGCGACGGTACCGATGGTGACTCGCAAACACCCTTCGAGGCGAGGCCAGCTCGAACAGTTACGGATCAGGACCGAACGATCCACCAATCCCTGCCACACCTGATCGCCGGAGCGTTCCTGTGGCCGGAACAGGACAAAGTTGGCTTCGGAAGGCCACACATCGACCGGAAGTTCGCTCAGCGCCGCAGAAACTCGCTGCCGTTCAGATCGGAGACGCTCAACCCGTTCCTGCATTTCGCTGAGATGATCGAGTGCCACCAAACCGGCGATCTGGGTCATGGCGTCGAGATGGTACGGAAGCACGACTTTTTCGAGTTCGGCGATCACCCAGCGGGGTCCCAGCAGGTAGCCGAGGCGGGCGGCAGCCATCGCCCAGGTTTTGGAATAGGTCCGGCTCACCACCAGCGGAACGTCCTCGCCGAGCAACTCCACTGCGCTGAACTCGGCGAACTGACCGTAGGCCTCGTCGACGCAGAGCAAACCGCCGTGGTCGGCGACGAGATCGAGAACCGTCCGAATGGTTTCCGGCGGATCAACTACCCCGGTGGGGTTGTTGGGCGAACAAAGAAAAACGACCGACGGCTGGTGTTCGGCCAGCACCTCGCGAACCACGTCCAGGTCGATCGCGAAGTCCGGGCCTCGTTCCGCTTCAACCACCGTCGTGGCACTGATCCGGCTCAGGTGGCTGTGCAGCGCATAGGTCGGTTCGAACATTGCGGCGCGTCGACCGGGACCGCCGTAGGTCAGCAGCAAGGTTTGCAGCACTTCGTTTGACCCGTTGGCGGCGAACACGTTGCCGGCCGAAAGGCCGTAGAGCGCCGCGATCCGAGTACGCAGCTCGGCCGCGTCTCGGCTGGGATAACGGTTCCAGTCAACGTCGGCGATTCGTGCAGTCAGCGCCCGGGTGAATGCTTCCGGTGGTGCTTCGGGGCTCTCGTTGGTGTTGAGCCGAACTGCGACATCAAGTTGAGGCGAGTGGTACCCGTCCATCAACGCCACCGAATCACGGGGAGCGATGCGTTCGGTCATGACGACTCCCCCGCCCGACGCAGACGGATGGAAGCGGCGTGGGCGTCGAGGCCTTCCGCTTCGGCCAGCCGTTCCACCGTGTTGGCCATCGCGTTGAACCCTTCACGGTTGACGGTGACGACATGCACATCTTTGATGAAATCGGAGACGGTGAGTGCGCTGGAGAAACGGGCGCTGCCGTTGGTGGGCAGCACATGGCTGGGACCCGCGGCGTAATCACCTAACGACGCTGGCGCGTACGCACCACAAAAGACCGCACCGGCGTTGCGGACCTGAGCTACCAGCGCTTCGGGATCTTCGGTCTGGAGTTCAAGGTGTTCGGGGGCGATGAAGTTGGCGACCGCGATCGCTGCTTCTGGGGAGTCCACGATGACCGCCACGCCCGCCCCGCTGAGGGTGGAGACGATGTCGTCTTTGCGAGGAGCTTCGGCGACGAGTCGGTCGATTTCGGCGAGCACCTCACTGGCGAAGGTTTCGTTCCAGGTCACCAACCATGCCAGCCCGTTGGGGCCGTGTTCGGCTTGCACGATCACATCGATCGCCGCGTAGCGGGCGGGCTGGCTACCGTCGCCGATCACTACCACTTCGGAGGGCCCAGCGAAAGCGGAGGGAACACCGACCCGGCCCGCAACTTCTTGCTTGGCGAGTGCCACGTACACGTTCCCGGGGCCGACGATCACGTCGACAGGGCGAATGGTTTCGGTTCCGTACGCCACCGCCGCAATGGCTTGCGCTCCCCCCGCGCACACAACCTCGGTAGCTCCCGCCAACGAGGCGGCGGCCAGGACCACATCCGGTACTCGCCCGTCGGGTCCCGGGGGGACACAGATCACGATTTCGTCCACTCCCGCGACTTGGGCGGGGATGGCCGTCATCAGCACCGTGGACGGGTACACCGCTCGACCACCCGGCACGTAACAGGCGGCTCGCTGAATCGCCCGGTGAAGGCCGCGGATCGAAATTCCAGGCTCGTCGAAACGAACCTCGTGGGGTAGTTGGGCCTGGTGGTAGGCCGCGATCCGCCGGCTCGCATCACGCAACGCATCAACAAGGGAGGGATCGATTCGTGTGCAGGCTTCGCGAAGTTCTTGTTCGGGAACGATCAGTTGATCAACGGTGACACCATCGAATTGTTCGGTGTAACGCTGCACGGCCGCGTCTCCACCGACCTCTACGGCCGACAGAATGTCGCGCACCGCGTCGATCGGCCCCGCGCTGACTGGGTCGGGGCGGGGTAGGACGTCGGTGAGGTCACCACGGAACCCTCGCAGGTCGATCCTTCGCAACACACCGGACAGGCTATCGGCGGTGTTGATCGCGACCAGCCGAATTCCGCGGCACACTTGCAACATGGGTCCTGACGCAGCTGAACTTTCTTCGATCACCACCGTTGTTTCTGATTTGGCCCAGCGGGTCGCCGAGGTGGCAGCGAGACGTTCGGTAGACCCGGACGACCCGGTGATCTCTCGGCTTCACGAAATCGAACGCAGTCTGGTGACGGCCCAACGTCGCTTGCGTGACGTGGCAAAAGCACTCGGCTAACGCCGGCCTGTACCACTGGTGAAAAATGGATGCGGCCACCCCAGAGGGGTGGCCGCGGGCAACAGAGGGCGGCGGATCCCTTCTATCGCCAAGTGCGGCCGAGCGGCGGGTGCTCAGCCGGCTACTAGACAGTAGCGTACTGAACGGTAATTTCTAGCGGAAATCTCAATTTTTCCGAAGATTCCTGAAATTCCCGCTTTTCCACCCCGGTCGTTGACCTCAAATCTCACTCGCCGGACAGAAATCATTGAGGACACATTCTGCGCAACGGGGTCGGCGAGCGACACACACTCGACGCCCGTGAAGGATCATGCGAAGACTGAACTCTCCGCGTTCATCGGCGGGAACCATCGGGTTGAGCTCGTGTTCGATACGAACCGCGTCGGTCTCAGTGGTGATACCCAACAGATTCGAGAGTCTGGTCACATGCGTGTCCACCGGCAACCCTGGCAACCCGAGCGCCACCGACCGAACCACGTTCGCGGTCTTGCGTCCCACCCCCGGCAAACGAACCAGATCCTCCATCGCCGAAGGAAC
This sequence comes from Candidatus Neomicrothrix sp., assembly GCA_017852795.1. GTDB lineage: Bacteria > Actinomycetota > Acidimicrobiia > Acidimicrobiales > Aldehydirespiratoraceae > UBA11606. The sequence goes on along the minus strand of JAFMKU010000048.1, from coordinate 5,977 downwards.
CTCGCCACCGAACTGGTCCAGCAACATCTGCGCCATCCCCACCAAACTCTTCGCCTTGTTCCGAAACAGACCGATGGTGTCGATGTAAGGCTCGACTTGTTCCGGCGTTACCTCCGCCAGCGACTCGGCATCGGGAAACCGGGCAAACAGGCCTGGAGTCGCCCGGTTTACCCCCGCGTCAGTGGCCTGAGCACTCAGGATCGTCGCCGCTAACAGCTGAAAGGGCGTCTCGTGGTCCAGTTCACAAACCGCTACCGGATACTCCAACTTGAGTAGTTCATGCGTGCGCTGCGCCCGCCCTTTCGGTGACCGTGGCTTCCCCATGGGCAGACCCTAGCTAGCCTGCACAGGTGCCGCTCACCGTCGACCACCCCGAAACCGGACCGTACCGGTCGGTCGTAACGATCGCTGAGCCGCGCCCGACCCACACCCTTGACGATGAACTCACCGAAGCGCTCGATCGCTGCGATCAGGGATCGGTGCAACTCTGGGTGCACAACGTTGATGATCAGGTCGACGAAACCGTTCGCCGTCTCGGCTTCACCAGCTACCGCGATCTCTGGCAGCTGCGGTGCCCACTCCCGCTTCCGATCAGCGACCAACCTGCGATCACCACCCGGGCCTTCACCGCCGCCGACTCGCAGGACTTTCTCGAAGTCAACCGGCGAGCGTTTGCCTGGCACCCTGAACAGGGCGCCCTCAGCGCTGACGATCTCGCGGCCCGCCAACGCGAACCCTGGTTTGATCCCAACGGGTTTCGCCTCCTTCACGACGGTGAAGAGCTCATTGGGTTCTGCTGGACCAAAATCCACACCAACCCGCCGCTGGGCGAAATCTATGCGATCGCCGTCGACCCGTCTCGGCACGGTCAGGGTCTGGGTGGACCACTCACCCGTGCTGGCCTTGACTGGTTGGCCGAACACGGCCTCGATACCGGGATGCTCTACGTCGAATCCGACAATCACGCAGCAAACGCGGTGTACACCGCGCTCGGTTTTGTCCACCACCAGACCAACCGGGCCTACGTTCTGGATCGACCATGACCGACCCATCCCGTCCCGACCCATCCCTTTCCGACTTAGCCCTTCCCGAACCAGCCCTTCCCGAACCAGCCGGATCTGGCTCGCAGCCTTCCGCTCCGCCGCTGACCCGTTTCGACCCGTCACTCGACCAGCTCGGCGAGTTGCTGGTCGGACAACCCCGCTACCGAATCCAGCAACTTTGGGATGGACTTCATCGCAGCGGGCTGAACCTCGACGACCTCACCGATCTCCCGAAGCAGCTACGCCACGATCTCGAACAGCGGCTTCCGCTCGCGCTCACTCCAGAAGTCGAATCGGTCAGCAACGACGGACAAACCGTTAAATGGCTCTGGCGTCTTGGCGACGGCTACCACATCGAAACCGTGCTAATGCACTACCGGGACCGGACCACGGTCTGCGTTTCTTCCCAAGCCGGGTGTGCGATGGCTTGTGGTTTCTGCGCCACCGGCCAAAGCGGGTTCGACCGGCACCTTTCGGTCGGGGAGATCGTTGAACAAGTCGTTCGAGCTCAACGCCAATCCGAACCCCGCCGGGTCTCAAACATCGTCTTTATGGGCATGGGTGAACCACTCGCCAACTACGACCGCACCTGGGAAGCGGTCGAACGGATCAACCGCGACCTTGGCATTAGCGCCCGCCACATCACCGTCTCAACGGTCGGGCTCATTCCCGGCATCGACCGGCTCGCCGCCGAGGACCTGCCGGTCAACCTTGCGATCTCGCTGCATTCGGCCAACGACGAGCGCCGCAACGAACTAGTCCCGATCAACCGCCGGTACCCGCTTGACGCACTCGCCGACTCCTGTCGCCGCTACCTCGAAGTGAAAAACCGACGGTTGTCGTTCGAATGGGCGCTGATCGACGGCGTCAACGACCAGCCTCGAGACGTCGCCGAGTTGGCCGCTTACGCCCGAAACCTGCGGGCCCACATCAACCTCATCCCGCTCAACCCCACCCCCGGGTATCTCACCCGAGGCACACCACCGGACCGGGTGGAGGCCTTTCGAGATGCCCTCATCGACGCCGGAGCAAACGCCACTGTGCGTCGTAACCGCGGAACCGACATCGACGCGGCCTGCGGGCAGTTGCGAGCTTCCCGTCAAATTGTCGATTTTCCCCG
>JAFMKU010000048.1:0-3804 GCA_017852795.1 Candidatus Neomicrothrix sp. | reverse complement strand
TCTTCCCCGACGTCGCTAGCAGCAGCCCCGTCGGCCAACTGCCGTTCTGCGGCTAAAGCGTTCCGGCACGGCACGCCGCATCGCTCTCGTCGGGCCGTCGGCCAACTGCCGTTCTGCGGCTAAAGCGTTCCATACTGGTCCCATGACGAGTCGCGTTTGGATAAACCCGCGCCAGCCTCAGACCCTGTACATCGCCCAGATCCTCATGTACTTCCAGGGGGCGATGGCGCTGCTGGCCGGATTCATCGGTTGGATTGGCGAAGTCGAAGTGTTCGGTTCCGCCACCCTCGGCGCGCTCTGGGTGCTGTTGATGACGGTCGGGTTGGTCGCGGCCGCGTTCGGGATCGCCAACCAGCGACGTTGGGGGTACCGGTTGGCGGTGGTCGCAGTCTGCGCTCCACTGCTGCTACGCGTCGAACTGCTTTTTCGAGACGGGCCGGGCAGTTTGTTCCGCAACCCGTTGGACTTGTTGTTTAGCGTCGCGCTCGTTGCCTTGGTGCTTCACCCGTTGAGCGTCGCCTACCAGAAGGTGTGGTTCTCATGAACGAACACTCCAACCCGATCCTGAGCGAAGGGGTCACCGTTGACCCCGATGCCCTCCCTACCGGGGAAACGAAACGGCGACAGATCCGATCCTTGTTCGACACCATCGCCCCCCGCTATGACCTCGTCAACCGCATCATGTCGTTCGGGCTTGACGTTCGTTGGCGTCGACGGGCCATGCGTCAACTCAACGCCAACGCTGGTGACCTGATCATCGACTTGGCCTGCGGTACCGGTGATTTCTGCCGGGAGATCAGCAAACGCGGCATGGTGCCGTTGGGCTTTGATCTTTCCATGGGGATGCTGGCCGCCGCCCGGACCGATGCGCCGCTGATCCACGCCGACATCTTGGCCCTACCGCTTGCCGACCGGTCCGTCGATGGCGCCACCTGCGGCTTCGCTCTTCGCAACCTGATCGAACTACCAGGGTTCTTTGACGAAGTGGCTCGGGTTGTGCGGCCCGGTGGCCGGATCGCTTTCCTCGATGCATCCCCACCAGAGAACCGGTTCCTGCGGGCGGGCCATGGCCTGTATTTCAACCGGATCGTGCCGCTGATCGGTGGTCTGCTGAGCGAAGGCCGGGCCTACCGGTACCTGCCCAAATCGGTGGCCTACCTGCCTGAGTGGCCGCAACTACGCGACGAACTCATCGCTGCCGGATTTCGAGATGTGGAACGCACCGTGTTCAGCGGTGCCCACCTGTTCACCGCGACCCGCAGCGACACGCCGTAACCGAGGGTTTCGGTGGCCGGCGACGTTCCGGTTGGTCCGCTCATCCGGAAAGCGCCAGGCCGGCGGCAAAACCCAATCCGGCCACCATCTGCACTTGAGCGGCGAGCCCCAACACCTTGATGAGTTCGACACCGGTCGCTCCCCGGCGTACCACCGCCATGGCTTGCACGGCCTGTCCTAAACCCAACAGGACCAACAGGGAAGCCCAGCGGCCAAACCCCACCACCACCGCCGCTACCGCCAGCAGCGCCGCGACTTCGATGCCCACGAACAACCAGCGAGTTCCGGAGTCTCCCAATCGAACCGCCAACGTTCGCTTACCGGCCAGCCGATCACCAGCGATGTCTCGCAGGTTGTTGATGATCAGCAACCCGGTCGCCCAACACCCGACCGCCAAACTGGCAACGATGGACAGGCCGTCAAGGCGTTCCAACAGCACGTAGGTGGTACCGACGGTGGCTACCAGTCCAAAGAACACAAACACGAACACCTCACCGAGCCCGAGATAGCCGTACGGCTTCGGGCCGCCGGTGTAGGTCCATCCGGCCAGTAACGCCGCCGCACCGATCAGCAGCAGTTCCGGGCCAGCCAACAGGCACAGCGCCAACCCCACCACCCCGGCGACCGCAAACGACAAGGTCGCGGCTCGTTTCACCTCGGCGGCCGGTACCAGCCCCGAACCGACCAACCGGACCGGCCCGACCCGACGTTCATCGTCGGTCCCGCGAACCCCGTCGGAATAGTCGTTGGCGTAGTTGACGCCGACCTGCAACGCGAGGGCGACAATCAGAGCCAGTGGGGCTCGGGCCCACGGGACCGCATCGGCCTGCCCTACCGCCGCGGCTGCACCCACCGCGACCGGTACGACCGCAGCCGGCAGGGTCCGCGGTCGGGCTCCTTGCAACCAAAGCGCACCCCGTCGTTCGCTCATCTGCGTTCTCCTTTCACGACCTCGGCCAGCGCCGAAACCAACAACCGATGTTCAACCTCATGCATCCGAGCTTCGAGCGACTCGCGGGTGTCACCGGCAAGGATCGGGACCCGTTCGCTGGCCAGCACCGGCCCGTCGTCAACTCCTTCGTCGGGAACCCAATGGACCATCACCCCGGTGTGGTCCAGCCCGAGCTGCTGGTGGGCCACCCAGGCATCTTCGATGGCTTGCGCTCCGGGAAACATTCCGGGAAGGGCCGGATGCAAGTTGATGACCTGACCGGGGAAACGATCAAGAAACGACGAACTGAACAGATGCATCCATCCGGCTTGCACCACCAAATCAGGATCGTAGGTTGCGATCTCCTCGGCTAGCGACGCGTCGTAGGCCCGCCGAGCGTCCTGACCCTCACCCAGCCGTTCCCGGAACGGCCCGAGCGGACGAAACACCGAAGGAATGCCGTGACGTTCGGCTCGCGACGCCGCGAACGCACTGCGGCGGTTTACCACCACCAGCACCACTTCGGCGTCGAGGGTTCGGTCCGTGCAGGCATCGAGAACTGCTTGCAGGTTGGTTCCTGAACCTGAGGCCAGAAGCACCAGCCTCGCGGTCACCGCCAGTCCCCAACCAACTCCACTCGAGGGCCATCGTCGGAACGCAGACGCCCGATGATGGGATGACCGGTCGCCGCGACGCTTGCCTCCTGCGAGGCGTCAACGATCGCGATCAACCCGATCCCCATGTTCCAGGTTCGGAACGCTTCGAAGTCGCTGAGTTCACCCCAGCGAACAAGTTCGCGAAACCCGTCGGGAACGTTCCAGGTGCCTAGCTCAATTTCGGCTCGGATCCGGTCCGGCAGCACCCGGGGGATGTTTTCGAAGAAACCACCTCCGGTGATGTGAGCTAGCCCTTTCGGTTCGATCCCAGCGGCCCGCAACTCGTCGACATCGTTGAGGTAGTTGCGGTGCGGGGTCAACAACCAATCAAGGAGGTGGTCGCCGTCGTGCTGGTCGAGCAGTAGACGGATCAGCGAATAGCCGTTGGTGTGGGGGCTGTCACTAGCCAACCCCACCAGCAGATCACCATCAACCATGGTTTCGGTTCGGGGCCAGAGTGCGTCACGGTGCACCGCCCCGACGATGGTTCCAGCGATATCCACCGACCCTTCGGTGTACACCCCCGGCATTTCGGCGGTCTCGCCCCCCAACAGGGCGCAACCAACCGTACGGCAGGCGTCGGCCATGCCAGCCACGATCTCGGCCACCACTTCAGGGATCAGTTTGGCGGTGGCGATGTAATCAAGGAAGAACAACGGCCGCGCCCCCTGCACCAAGATGTCGTCGACACAGTGGTTCACCAGATCGGCCCCAACGCTGCGCCAGGCGCCTTGACGAGCCGCCAACTCCACCTTGGTTCCCACCCCATCGGTCGAGGCGACCAGAACCGCTCCATCGCCCAACCCCTCAGTTGAAAACAAACCTCCAAACGCCCCAAGTTCGGACAGCACCGCTGGGGTTCGGGTGGTTTTCACCGACGCTTTCATGAGTTCCACGGCCCGGTTCCCGGCGTCGATATCAACCCCGGCATCTGCGTATTCA
>JAFMKU010000107.1:309-2742 GCA_017852795.1 Candidatus Neomicrothrix sp. | reverse complement strand
GGCGGCGTTTTCTGCCTGGCACCTGCATCATGAGCAAGAGCGCCTCGCATCTTCTGGGCGAGACGCCATGAAAGGCTCGTATCTTGGGCCTGAATTCTGTGACAACGATATAGAAGCTTCATTACTTGCGTGCGGAGCAAAGTTCAAAAGACTCAGCGAGGTTGAGCTTATCGACAAGGTCGCTGCTGCATTAGCGCAAGAGAAAGCAATTGGCTGGATGCAAGGCCGGATGGAATTTGGACCTCGTGCACTTGGGGATCGCAGTATCATTGCGGATCCCCGTTCTCCGAGAATGCAAAAACAACTGAATCTAAAAGTTAAGTATCGAGAGAGCTTCCGACCATTTGCTCCCAGCGTTCTAAGTGAAGATGTCGCCGACTGGTTTGAACATGATGGGGATAGCCCTTACATGCTGATGGTGGCCGATTTGCAAAAAGACAAGCGCCGAGTCATGACGGCAGAAGAGGAATCGTTGTTCGGTATCGACAAGCTTAATGTGCCTCGATCGACTGTCCCGGCCATTACACATGTTGATTATTCCGCCAGAATCCAGACGGTTCATCAGGATACCAACCCAAGATTCCATGCTTTGATATCAAAGTTCAAAGAGGAGACGGGCTGCCCTCTCGTGGTCAACACATCTTTCAATGTGCGAGGAGAGCCCATCGTCTGCACGCCAACTGATGCTTTCAGATGCTTCATGGGTACAGAACTAGACGTCCTGGCTATTGGCAACTTTTTTCTGTTAAAAGAAGAGCAAATTGCAGAGCTGTCAGAAGACTATAAATCGCGGTACGAGCTGGATTGATTCAATGCGTCGCGTCTCGTTGTATCTGCTTTACCTGATTGTAGTTTGCGCCGTCTTTTTGGAAATCGTGTTCCGAGTCCTTCCTGTCTCTGATTCTCTGGAAATTTATCCGGTCGACGAGGACAATCCAATCATTCACTTCAAAGAGAATAGGGCGTTAACATTACAGACAGGATTCGATTTCTCTCATGTGGTAGAGAAAAGAGTAAATAATTTTGGATTTCTGACGAACACAACTTTTGACGAGGGAAGGTCTTCTAAAAAAAAGCGTGTGGTTGTCATCGGAGACAGTTTTGTCGAGGCCGTGCAGGTCGCTAATGAAGATACCTTTCATGGTCTACTGCATAAAAATAAGAGCGATATAGAGGTCTATCCGCTCGGCGCAAGCGGGTCTCCGCTCTCACAGTATTTGGCGTTCGCGGGCTTTGCCGAGCGTATCTTGAGGCCAGATAATTATGTGTTTTTGATTATCAAGAATGATTTTGATGAATCTTGGTTGAAGTACAAAAATGCCCCAAGCTTTCATTATTTTGACGATGAAGAATTGTTGGTCAGGCGAGATTATGAACCTTCTGGCATTAAGCGTCTTGCCCGGGCAAGCGCGTTTGTTAGATATCTCTATCTCGATCTAAAGATAGAGCAAAGGGTCATGGCGATTTGGGAAAGCTTCAACACCAAGTCTAATTTGAAGGGTTCGAATATCTTGACGGTCAACGAACTTATTGATGAAGATCAAGAGTTAGAAAGGCTCCGACACATGCTTCGGGCAGTAGAGATTTTCTTAAACGGGTTGCGAGAGATAGTTGACGATAAGCCCGTTCTGCTAGTCTTGGATGGAAACTTATCAGCGATTTACGAAAGGTATTCTGAAACAAGGCCGAGAGAATCCCATGAGGACCAAGCATTTCATTACCTTCAGCACCTCGCAACTGAACAGCCAGATACCAACGTACTCGACCTTCATCCGGTTTTTTACCAAGAATGGATCCGCGAACAAGAGCGCTTTCATTATAGTTCCGACAGACATTGGAGCGAGAACGGTCATCGGATTGCTGCAAGAGCAATTCTTGCCAGTGGGTTCCTGGATGATTGAGCCTTGATTTGCTGGGTAGTTATGATTAAGAGTGAAATCCCCTGCCGCATCTAATCAAGCCCTTACCGCTACTCTCCTATCAGGCCGCTCTGATAACAGGCGCTAGCGTTGATAACCCCTCTCCCCCGGCGAAATCAGTTACTCTAAGACACTCGTGCTTTCCGGTAAATTGGTTTCACGAACCTCTAACGTTGTGATGTTTTTTCGAAAGACGCCGTCCTAATGGTAGGTCAAGGACTCTATGCTGCCATACAGCTATCGAGAAACAGGTAAACACGAAGTTTGGTCTTTCGTGACTCTCATGGTGACGTTGGGTATTGTCGTTTCGGTAAACCTGATTCAGCTTGATAGAACGGATCTAATCGAAGGTGACTCCAGCTCTTATATTGAAATGTCACCTGTCAGAACCATGGCCTATCCAATGTTTCTGCAAGTTTTGCGCTTTCTTGGTTTGAAGCTAGAAATGATCCCTTGGGTGCAATTTATTGTTTACCTATTTTCGGTAACCTTTTTCTTCTTCTCCGTAAGACCT
>JAFMKU010000107.1:0-299 GCA_017852795.1 Candidatus Neomicrothrix sp. | reverse complement strand
GAAAACTACTGGTTCTGGCGGGATTCACAATCTGCATCTCTGTTGTTCCGATGTCGACTAGTTTTCATGGGCAGATAATGACGGAGTCCCTTTGGATTTCAGGAATCCTGTTCCTAATTGGAGTGATGAGTCGATATTTAATTCGACCAAGCTATCAATGGTTGTTTTACGCCTCGCTCCTCGGAGGCCTTCTTGCGACTCTGCGGCCCGTCGGGGCTTCGTTCTTGCCTTTAATCTTGCTACTTTGTCTACATGAGCCGATATCCTCTAGGAAAAGGAACTTGCTCGTAGCTGCTCTG
>JAFMKU010000111.1 GCA_017852795.1 Candidatus Neomicrothrix sp. | reverse complement strand
CAAACACAGGTCCAACCTACAGACCGAGATTATCTCGACGATTGACACGATGCTCGTGACCGGGCGTGGCATCCTCAAGGTGACCTACAACCTCGATGATCAGAAGCTGAGCTTCGAGAACGTGGACCCGATGCATCTCGTCGTTCCAAGCTACTGCAAGGACATCGAGACCGCTGACCGCATCACACACATTCAGCACTACTCGCCGGACAGTTATCGCCGTAAGTCAGTGTTCGCTCAGGATGAAGATTTCATTGAGCGCGTGACTGGAGGCAACGCCAAAGAGCGAGGCGATCACAATCGCCATCAGATAGCCAAGCAGCGTGAGGGTGTCATTGATACGGACAAGGACACCATTGTCATCTGGGAAACATACGTCCAGAACGACGACAAGACATGGACGATATACACCTATTGTCCACATGACTTGAACTTTGAAGTCCGGCCACCGATGGAAGTGCCCTACAGCCACGGCAAGCCGCCGTTTGTGAGCTGTCAGTATGAGCACAAGGATGCCGGATGGTATAGCCCTCGGGGAGTGACTGAGCTCGTTGCTGTATTTGAATCAGCGTTGAGCAAGCTTCTCAACGAGAAGAATGACACGATGTCGCTCTACAACAGGCCTTTGTTTCGCTCGACTCGTGCGCTGCCTAACACAGCCAACTTGCGTTTTCAGCCCGGGCAAATTTTACCGGAGGACATACAACCAATCCCGATGCCTCAGCCGCCGATCTCGTTTGATCAGCACATGATTCTCTATCGGGAACTCGCCCAACAACGGGTAAGCACTCCGGACTTCGGGATCTCTCAGACTCTCGATCAGAACCAGCGTAGGACTGCTACAGAAATTAGCGCAATCGGGAATCTGTTCAGTCAATCAGCTGATCTACGTATGCGGACGTTCCGCTTGTTTTTGGGAGATCTCTACAGGCAGTGCTGGTCGCTACTGACGCAGTTCGACCGCTCGAGCCTCAATTTTTATTACCTCGACACGTTGCAGAAGATTCCTCAAGAGGCGCTGCATGAGGACTACGACATCGTGCCTAGCGGATCGGCTGATGGTGTGAACAAACAGTTTCACTTCCAAAAGGCGGTGGCTCGCTTCCAGATGTTTGTGAACGATCCAAACATCGATCAAGTCGAGCTAAGGCGATCAGTCCTCGAGGCTGATGACTCTGGGCTCGTTAAGCGTTTGCTCACTGATCCCGGGATTGAAGCAGCAGACCAAGCAGAGGATCAAGCTGTCGAGCTGAGTGTCATGAAGATCGGCTTCCCAGCTGTGGTGAAGCCCGGTGATGACCATGCCACCCACGTTCGGACCATGCTTGATTACTTAGCACTCAAGCGTGCCCAGAATGCCCCGACAGATCCTATCGAGCTCCAGCGTATCCAAGAACACATTGGAGCGCACATGGAGCAGTTCCAGCAACAAGACGGCAAGGCTGCTCGCGAGCTGGCGATAGAGATTCAAGAAATTTCCGATGCGATTACTCAAACTGATCAAGGCGGCATACCGCCTCAGCAAGCTGGACCCGGGGCTCCAATCCCCGGAGTGGACCAAGGAGGAAGCCCAAGCCCTCAGCAGCTTCCTCAGCAGCCCACTGGGGCAGAAAATTAAAATGACAATTTTTCGGTGGATAGTTCAGCAAAGCTTTGCGTCTATTGACCGAGGAGCCGACAAGGCTCAATACAATGTTGGATACGCCATGGGCTTCAGGGACGGCATTGCCGCTCTGGATACGCTGGTCTCGAACGGACTGCTCGTGGACTCCGATGATAGCGAAGACATATGACAGAAGCCATGGACCGAGACGCAATGCTGCGTCTCATCTCGGGCGAAACCCCGGCAGAAACGCCCACTGCCACTCCAGAGCAAGAGTCACCCTCAGCGGAAGAGCCAATCGCTGTAAATGAAGAGGCTCAAGTGGAGGAAGCCAAACCGGCTGAATCAACTGACTCTGAACAGTCAGAAACGTCTGACGAGAAGACTGAATCGAGATACGAGAAACTCCGTAAAGCTGAAGAACGCCAGAAGAAAACATGGCAAAAACTTCAAGAAGAACGTGAGTCTCTCAGAGTGGCTAAGGAGGAGCTCGAATCCTCGCGCATCCAGCTCGAATCAGACCGGAACAAACTAGCCGACGAGATCGCCAATAAAGGGGACGAGGCATCACCGGATGTCTACGAAGCGGTGGCAGAAAGATTTCGCGACTCGGGAGAACCGGAACTAGCAGAGGAAGCCATGCGAATGGCTAAGGAAGCTAGGTCTAAACGCGAGAACGCCCAGAAGACTGTTGAGGTCAATCGATTCAAAAAAGAATGGTCGGACTCCGTGAGTGAGTTGGTCAAGGACAAGCCTGACTTGAACAATCCGGAGAGTGAGCTCTACAAGGCCACCGAGTTTTTGATCAAGAACAAGCCAGCCCTATCCACTTACTCGTCTGGGTTTCGGGATGCAGTTGAGGTTGCCGAATACTACGTCAACTCAAAGCGACTCGAGACAGTTTCAAACGAGAACAAGAAGCTCCGCGAGGAGCTCGATAACTACAAACGAAAACTAAATTTAGGCACGAGCGATGTTCCTCGTCGATCAGCCCCGAAAGGGTTTGGCGACATGAGCCGCGAGGAGCAGCGTGAAGCGATTCTTCGCATGACTCGCTCAGCCACAAGGTAAGGAAATACTATGGCAGATTCTACTATTAGTACTAGCGCCGGAGGTGGAGCAAATGACATCTCCCAAGCAATGCAAGAATATTTCTCACGG
>JAFMKU010000106.1 GCA_017852795.1 Candidatus Neomicrothrix sp. | reverse complement strand
CTATCATTGTCGCCCGAAGCAATATTCGTCTGCCACCATCGACCGTCGTGACGCTGAAAAGCTTCAAAGCATTCTTTTTCAAGGGGAGACATGGAGTGAGCCGCTGACGATGCCGCCTCCTGCGAACCTCCCCCTGATGCCGCGCTTGAAGTTATGGTTTGAGCACCACTACCTCCGGTCAACTCCTTGAGCTTGATCCGGGCAAGTGATTCAAACTGCCCATTGGGAAATTCAGTAAGGTACGCCTTAAGCATTTCAGCGTTATCACTGTCCTTTACTGTTTGCCAAAATTCAATTTCATAATTCGCTGTATTGCTGCCACTTTGCGCCTCTGCTACCGACGCTAGAATTGACAGGACCCCAATCAGTAGATAGCTTTTCTTCCAAGGCATAGTAATTCTTTGCTTAACTTTCATTAGATCTCTCTCAATTGCTCGCCTACGAATACGTCCTGCCGCTATTTACCGAAACGCTCCACAATCGCTCCCAAAAAAAGGATTAGGGAAGTCTTTAAAATAGGATTAGTACTGCGTATCATGAAATTTCTCCTATTCCGACTGCTCTAAAAGTTGAGATTTCCGCGTTTCGTAATCCTCCTCACTAATCAAGCCCTCATCTACCATCTCTCGCAGTTCTCGTAATTGCTCCTTAAGAGACTTGCTATCCCCTGTCGACGGCGTGGTCGCAGTAACAGTGGTCGTCGCGGTCTGAACTTCGACTCCGCACTTTTTCTGAATCGAGACTTCTTCTAAGGCTTCGAATTCACCTTTTAAGCGGGAATATTCAGCCGCTTCTGGGCCGTCTCCGCCCTCAAGAAAAAATAATGCCGGCCAGAAAATAACTAAGCCTACCGCCATCTGCGCGGCATCATTATCTGCATCCTGTTTGAGTTTTGCCTGCAACTCATTTGCTTTCCTGCTGGCTCGATTCATCTCCAGCGTTATCTGATCGCATGAATAATGCTGGTACTGATTAGGAGACACATAAGTTGTAGGCAGATCTTTTGGCTGAGTAGCACAGCCACAAATTAATCCTGTCCAACAGATTGCAAATATCTTTCTATTTGTCCCTTTCACTTATCGCTCCCCTAAGCCGTTTTTGTGAGATATCCAGTCTCGATTCCCTTCACGTAACCCTGAGGACAATTGATATCGTAATCACCGTTTAAAGAGACCGCGTTATTACTGAAAACAGCCTTTATTGTCCCCGTGATCGTGCAAGTACCAACACCGGGGACAGAGCATGAAATAGTTGCTGAATTGGTGGCGGTATTTCCAGAGATGAACGTACCATTGGGGTTTACGCTACACGAACCAGCGTTAGCCGATTCAGGTCTAGCGGCTGTCACTCGACCATCCACGCCAACAATTAACCTTAGCGGCGCGGTTTGCGATGCTGTTTCACCAAAGCCGGTAAGTGTGATTGTAGTCGTCCCATCATATTGACCTGCATAAGCCGTCGATGCCCCGCTACTGCTACTCCCACTACAGCCCGCTAAAGCAACCAAACCGAATAAGGCGGGTATTAGCAGAATAGATCGTTTAAACATTTAAATTCTCCACGCGGTATTGGTCGTCAAACCTTTGTCATAGTGGCGTTTCCAACTACCGTACCTGCGCCAGCACAGGGGCCACTCGTGTAATTGATAGTGAACGTGCCGGACAACGAGGAAGAAGTTCCGCTTACTGAGAATGAGGCTTGATACGTGTTGCGGCGCATGATCCCGTTAAAGGTATTGCCTGCAACGGATCCTGTAATCGTGATAGGTCCACTAGCACATGGATAGGCTCCCGGAGGGCTTACTGCCACAACCTCCGTCGAACTTACAGAACTGCCCGATTGCGTAAGCGTTGCCCGGAAGTTATTAAAGACAACAGCGGTACTGGTCGAGTGTGGATAGATGACCCAAGTCCCGTTCATATCTAACGACGAACCACTGTCACTTGAGCCGCTACAACCCAAAAGCCCTAATGCGATACCTGAAGCGATAAGAAAACGAATAAAAACCCTCTGCATTGAACAAATTCTCCCATTAAATACCCCAATGAGTCACATAACTGATCCTATTGGATAAACTTTAATTAACGATTTACCATTTTTTTTCTATGGGAACAACACTCGAATTCCGCGCATTGTGAAATGAGTTAATTGCTACTAAAATAAACGTATATCTTTTGGTGTAAAGGTAAATACAGATCGCTTGACTTCATCGCTCAACCATAAAAATGCCCTACCTGAAGTCCGTCATACCACTCACGGTCATAACGCTCATAGCCGGTTGTAGCGGAGGATCCTCTAGCGGGACCACCGCAGAAGTCCAGTTCGAGCGGATGAATGCGCCTATGTCTCGAGGAGGCGGGCGAGACGATGGTTCGAATTCCTCGTCAGGATCTGGAAACCCAAGCTCGCCTTCATCCCAGGCACCTGCTCGACTCCCAGCCTTCTGCAAGGCTACCAACAAAAAAGCTACCAACAAAAAAAAGCGACCCTATTACAAGATGCCGCCAAACAAGGTGATGTTCTATTGCAATAACGATCCAACTAAACAACTCTGGGGCGTCGTAGGCCGGGCAGAGACTCCCCAAGCACTCTCTAATTTTGCGCACGGGTTCTGTCAAAGTTCAGTCGGTGGGCCCGCTGTTATTCTGGACTTGAACAACTCGGCCTGCGGAAGGGTCAGTAGTAATTCAACCCAAGGGGGCTACTCGTCGGCTGACTGGAATCGGCTCTGGGAGCTCAACGCAGTAGCCGCCCCTCTCAAAGGTCG
>JAFMKU010000092.1 GCA_017852795.1 Candidatus Neomicrothrix sp. | reverse complement strand
CACCGCCACCCATCTGACCCAGCGAACTCGTGTCGCGGGTTTCCCAATCCGGATGCAGCAGCATCTCGCGGCTCATGGTCGGCACACCGGTGAAGGTCGTGACCTGCTCGCGTTCGATCAACTCCAGTGCCCGAGCCGGATCCCAACGGTGCAGCAACACGATGGTGGCGCCGATCGCCGTACCCGGGTGCAACACACAGTTGTTGGCGGTGACATGGAACAACGGTGTGGGCACCATGATCGCCGGCGGAACTTCCTTGGGTGGTTCGATACTGACCGCGCCGGCCTCAGCCAGGCTGGTTGCGGCCATCGTCGCCACCGTGTTCGCGAACGCCATGTGCATCAGGTTGTGCACCGACCCGCGGTGGGTCAACTGTGCCCCTTTCGGAAAGCCGGTCGTTCCCGATGTGTAAAAGATGCACATGTCGTCGTCAGGTTCGATCTCGGCCGCGGGCAGCGCCGCCGGGGCGTTGGCCACATCCACGACGTCGTTCCAACGGCTGGCGTCGCTTGGTAGTTCACGGTCGCTACGAACCGAAATCACATGCAACGGTGCGTTCTCGCGCAAACCGTCAAGAACCGGAAGCAGGCGTTCGAGACGTTCGTCGTCGGCAATGATCACCTTGGGACGCGAATCGGTCAGCCCGTATTCGAGTTCGGTGCTGGTCCACCAGGCGTTGATCCCGACTGCGGCGGCTCCAAGCGAGATCGTCGCCCAGTAACTCAGCGCCCATTCGGGATAGTTGCGCATGGCGATCGCTACCCGGTCACCTCGACCAACCCCCAAGTCAACCAGGGTCTGAGCCAGCGCCCGAACCGTGGCGTGGGCCTCGGCGTAGGTCAGGCGTTCATCTTCAAACACGATGTAGGGCTTGTCGCCGTGCGCGGCCGAGGCTTCCCACACCAGACGCATGTTGGGCGGGGCGCTGTCAAAGACCCGCATCGGAATGCCGCGAACCTCCGTTTCGTGGGTGGCAAACGGTGCACCGTCAGCAGTCAAGGCGTTCCATGTGGCATGCAGTACGTCAATCACGGGCCTATTGATAGCCGATGGTGGAGCCGCGAGCCACCGGGGGCCTAGCCTCATCGGGATGGACCCCAAGATTTTTCGGATCAGCGATGAGGTGCAGGCGGCTCTCGCCGATGGTCGCCCGGTGGTGGCGATGGAATCCACCATTTACAGCGCGTTCGGTCTTCCGGAACCGGCAAACCGTGAATGCCTCCTGCGATGTGAGCAGGTCATCCGGGCGGCGGGAGCGGTTCCGGCCATGACCGCAGTGCTCGATGGGGTCGCGGTGGCCGGGGTTGGTCCCGACGACGTGGACCGGGTGCTGGCCGGAACTGCCAAAATCGCGGCCCGAGACCTGGGCCATGCTCACGCCACCAGCCTCGATGTGGGGGTGACCACCGTGTCGGCGTCGGTCACGATCGCGGCCCGGGCCGGAATCGCCGTGTTCGCAACCGGTGGCATTGGCGGGGTGCATCGTGGGGTTGAAGTTTCTGGCGACGTTTCCCATGACCTGCTAGCGATCGCCCGTCATCCGGTGGTGACCGTCTCGGCCGGGGCGAAAGCCTTTCTCGACCTTGGACGGACGCTCGAAGAGTTCGAGACGTTGGGGGTTCCGGTGTTGGGTTGGAACACCGACCGTTTCCCTGCGTTCTACGTGCGCGACGCAGGTCTTCAACTCACCATGACGGTGTCGTCGGGAACCGAAGTCGCGGCGGTGCTCCGAGCCAATCAGGCCCTCGGCCATCCCGGTGGCGTGCTGGTCGCGAATCCGATCCCTGCCGCCGACGAACTCGACCCGGTGCGGATCAACGAAGCGATCAGCGAGGCTTTGGCCCGGGCCGCGGACCAGGGAGTTTCCGGCCCGGGAGTGACCCCGGTGGTGCTGGCGGCGATCGCCGAAGCCACCGACGGCCAAAGCATTCCCGCCAATTTGGCGCTGGCCGAAAACAATGCCCGAGTCGCCGCCGAGATTGCCGTGGCGCTCGCTGCGGGCCGAGAACCTTCCGCTGTCTAACCTCTCACCAGCCCTCGATCTCTAGGACGACCGATGACTTTCGATGCCGACTCAACGTTGCTGACGGTGCTGACCGACCCGGCCGCAGTTGCCGATCCCTACCCCTATTACCGGCAGATTCGTGAACAAGCCCCGATCTTTCAGACCGCGATCACCGGAACCTGGGTGCTGTCCCGGTTCGCGGATGCCCGGGCGTTGCTACGCGACCCGCGGGCGGGGAGTGGCGCGTCGATCGCCGACGATCCGGTGGGGATCGACGGCAGTCGGCGGCGACAGCGCAACGGTCCGCTCTCCATGCTGTTCCTGAACCCTCCGGATCACACCCGTATCCGAGGGTTGGTGAGCCGGGCCTTTACTCCTCGCCGGGTGGAGCAGTTGCGACCCGAAGTGGAAGAAATGTGTCGGGAACGTCTCGATGCGCTCGACGGTGACGGTGACCTGGTTAGCACGGTGGCGTTCCCGCTACCGGCCAACGTGATCAGCGCCCTGGTCGGCGTTCCCAAAGCGGACCGCGACGAACTCCGGCCGTTGATTTCAGCGTTGGCGGTGGGGATCGAACCAACCGCTAGCCCGGCTGAACTCGAAGCCGCCGAGCAGGCCAGTGGCGCGATCACGGCCTACCTGCTGGACCTGATCGCTACCCGCCGAGCCGAACCCGAAGATGACTTGTTGAGTGCGTTGCTGCAGGCCAGCGATGGTGAGGATCGTTTGAGCGAAACCGAAGTGATCGTCAACACGCTGCT
>JAFMKU010000047.1 GCA_017852795.1 Candidatus Neomicrothrix sp. | reverse complement strand
CAGCAAAATTGGGCCGGTCGATCTGGTGCACGCCACCGGCGGTGTCGTCCCCCCCGCCGGAGGAGTACCGCTGGTGGTCACGCTCTACGACCTTGTGTTTCTCGACCATCCAGAGTTTTTCACTCGGCAGGGTGTTCGGTTCATGACCCGCGGGTTTCAGATTGCTCGAACCGAAGCCGACCTGATCGTGGTTCCTTCGCAGGCGACCGCCGAGGCCTGTCGACATGCCGGTATCGAACCGGAGCGAATACGGGTGGTGCCTCTCGGAGCCACTCCGGTTCCGTGTTCGGCTCAAGCACTAGCTGCGGTGCGTGACCGTTACCAACTCCCCGACGTGTTCGCGCTCTGGGTTGGCACCACCGAACCGAGAAAGAACCTGGATCGGCTCGTTGAAGCCCATCGCCGGGCCTGTCCAAATCTGCCGTTGCTGCTGGTCGGGCCAAACGGTTGGAAAACCGACACTGGTGCACTGCACACTGGCGCTTCAAAGACTGGTGCTTCGCCGGCCGTTCGGCATCTGGGCCGGTTGCCGGCTGCGGATCTGGCCGCGGTGTACGAGTTAGCGACCGCGCTGGTGTACCCCAGCCTGCTTGAAGGGTTCGGTATGCCGGTGCTGGAAGCCATGGCGCAGGGCACTGCTGCGATTACCAGCATCGGAACGTCTACCGAAGAAGTTGCCGGTGATGTCGGCCGGTTGGTTGACCCGACCGACGTAGACGCGTTGGGTGAGGCGTTGGCCAGCGTTGCTGACAACCCCGGCTTTTGGACAGCGAGCGGTCCGGCGGCTCGGGCTCGGGCCGCAACGATGACCTGGGCGGCGACCGGGTGTGGCCTGCAACGGGTCTACGACGAGGTGCTGACGTGATTTCGGTCGTAGCCAACCTCTGTTTTGTGGTCCCCGGGGTGGTGGGAGGTTCCGAACAGCACAGTGTCGGCCTGCTCAGAGCCGCACGAGATCATTGCGGTGACCGCTGCGACGTTTCGGTGGTCGGTTCGAAAGCGTTGTTTGCCGCCTATCCCGATCTTGTTTCGCGAACGGCAGGCGTGTTGGACGGACCGGCGGCATTTCGTCCCTACCGGATCGCGGCTGAGTCGCTGTGGCTGCCGTCGCAAACACGTTCAGCGCAGCTCACCCACCATTTCGGGGGTCGGCTCCCGGTTCGCTCCCAGCAGCCGTCGGTGGTGACCATCCACGACCTGCAACCGTTGGAACATGCCGAGAACTTTTCCCGAACCAAAGCGGCCTACCTGGCCCGGGCTCTGCCTCGCAGTGCGCAACGAGCCCGTTTGGTGTTCACCCCGAGCCGATGGGTGGCGGAACGGATCGTTGACCGGTTGGGGGTCAGCCCGGAACGGCTGCGGGTTGTGGGGCCCGCGGTTTCGGTTGCGGTTAACCCAGACGATCCCTGGGATCGCCTCGACCGGCTCGGTGACCGCCGCCTCATCGTGTTTCCGGCCATCAGCCATCTGCACAAAAACCATCGGGTGTTGATCGAAGCGATGGCTGAAGTGACCCGTCATCACCCCGACGCCCTGCTGGTACTCACCGGGGGAGTGGGTCAAGGTGAGCAGGACATGCGTACGGCAATGGCCGAGGTTGATCCCGATGGTCGGTTCGTGCAGCACTGGGGCCGCATTCGGACAACCCGGTTGCATTCGCTGGTGGCCCGCGCTGAACTTTTGGCGTTTCCGAGTCGCTACGAAGGGTTTGGGATCCCGACGGTTGAAGCGATGGCGCTCGGAACGGCGGTGGTGGCGAGCACCGCCACCTGCCTCCCTGAGATCGTGGGTGACGCTGGTCAACTGGTGGGTAGCGACACAGCGCAGGCTTGGGCCGAAGCGCTGGTTGCGTTGCTTGGCGACGACCAGCAACGAGCCGGGATGGTCGAACGGGGCCAGGTACGGGCTCGACGCTGGTCGCCGCCGCAAGCAGCAGCGGTGCTGGTAGACGCCTGGCAGGACGCGATCGGCGACGAGGAGCGGTGATGCGAATTCTGGTGATCTGTCCCCATTTCGACCCTGATCCGGCCCCGACCGGGGTGGTGATTTCCGAGATCGTCCGGAACCTGGTCGACCGCGGTCACGAGGTGGAGATCGTGACGTCACTGCCGTGGTACCGCAACCATGACGTGGAACCCGGATGGTCGGGTCGCCTGTGGCGCACCGAACGAACCACCTGGGGTCGAGTGACCCGGGTCCATCCGTTCCCCGGCAACAAATCCAATCTGGTGTCCCGTGCCGCCGGGTTTGCTGGCTTCACGGCCCTGGCGGGGCTGGCAGGGTTGTTTCGCCGGCGCCGTCCCGATGTGGTGCTGACCATGTCGCCCCCGCTGACGTTGGGTCTGGTCGGTTGGCTGGTGGCCCGAATCCGTCGGGCACCGTTTGTGTTCAACGTGCAAGACATCTTCCCCGATGTTGCCGTCGAGGTCGGTGCTATCACCAACCGCCGGGTGATTGGGTTGTTGTCTTGGCTGGAACGGTTTGTGTATCGGCGGGCCGACGCGGTGACGGTGCTGTCTGAAGATCTGGCCGAAAACGTCGCGGCCAAAATCGGTACCGCCGACCGGGTCCGGGTCATTGCGAACTTTGTTGACACCGATCGGCTGCATCCCGGCCCGTCGGACACGCCGTATCGGGCGGCGCTCAACGCCGGCGACCGGACAGTGGTCATGTACGCCGGAAACCTTGGCTTTTCGCAACCGTTGGAGTTGGTGGTCGAAACTGCTCGACGTTGGGACGGCATCTACAACGATGTGTTGTTCGTGATCAACGGTGGTGGGTCGGCGCGGCCAGCATTGGAACGTTCGGTTGACGGGCTTGATTCGGTTCGTTTCGTCGATTTTCAACCAGCGGAACGGCTCAACGAAGTGTTGGCCTCGGCAGACATTCATCTGGTGTTGCTACGGACCGGTCTGGCCCGGTCGTCGGTCCCGTCAAAGATGTATTCGATCCTGGCTGCGGGCCGTCCGGTGCTGGCCTCGGTCGATTCGGGAACCGAAGTGGCGCGGGTCGTGACCGAACATCACTGTGGGGTTGCGGTTCCCCCCGAAGACATCGACGCTTTTGCCGAGGCGCTCCGAACGATGCTCGACGACCCTGAACGCGGCCGCGAGATGGGTCAACGAGGGCGCAAGTTCGTCGAAACGTGGGTTTCGCCCGCCGGGGTGGCCGCCATGTACGAAAGCCTGTTTCTGGAGCTGCGCCGTGAAATCGCCTGAGTGAGCGCTAGCGTTTCTCTCCGTGGCAAATGCAGATTCTTCCAAGAAGGTCCAGCGGGCGGCTCGTGCGGCTGCCGCCTCGCAGGGCAAAGGCGAACGTCGTGAGATGGGTTTCCCATTGGTGATGGCGGCGGTGATCGTGCTGGGTCTCGGGCTGGTGTTTGTAGCCCGAAACAGCCGAGACGCCACGTCGGCTCCGCGCATTGGCGACCATTGGCACGCGGCCTACACGATCTATGACTGCGGCGAAGAAGTTCCGAACTTCATGGGCCTCGCTGATCCTGACGGCATCCATAGTCACCAGGATGGCCTGATCCACATTCATCCGTTCAACAGTTCAGCCACCGGTAGCGACGCGCAACTCGGGGTGCTGTTCGAGGCGATGGAGGCCACCGTGAGCCGAGATGCCATCGTCACCCCTGAAGGGGGAACGATCTCGGTCGAAGATGGTTGCGGGGACGAGCCGGCGGTGATCAAGATCGCTCGCTACCAGGTTGATCCAACCCTGCAACTGATCTCGGTGTTCGACAATGATTTCCATTCGATCCCGCTGCTGGGCGACCGTGAAGCGTTCGTGATCGCCAAAGTCCCGGCGTCGGAGAACCCGCCCGAACCAAGCGCGGCGTCGTTGGAGCAACTCGATGCCAGCACCGGTTCGGACCTGATCTCCACCGGAGCGGTTCCGATCGACGCTTCGGCCAACCAGTAGGTGCGATGAGAGCCGTTGTTCTCGTTGGCGGGTTTGGGACACGGCTGCGACCGCTGACGCTGAACACGCCCAAACAGATGCTGCCGGTCGTTGACCGGACCATGCTGGAACACGTGGTGGGCGGTCTGGGCCGTCAAGGGGTGACCGAAGTCGTGTTGTCGCTCGGTTACCGCGAAGACGTTTTTCGTGACGCCTATCCAGCTGGTGAATGCGCCGGGGTGGCGTTGACCTATGCCGTCGAGCCTGAACCGCTCGACACTGCCGGCGCGGTGAGTTTTGCGGCGGCGGCGGCCGGGATCAACGAGACGTTTGTGGTTGTCAACGGTGACGTGTTCACCGATCTGGATCTGCGTGCGGTCTGGGATCGTCACCGAGAAGTTTCGGCTGAGGCAACCATTGCCTTGACCCCGGTTGATGATCCGAGTCGCTACGGGGTGGTCCCGACCGATGCCGACGGCAAGGTGTTGGGTTTTGTGGAGAAACCGCCCCGTGATCAGGCACCAACGAACTGGATCAACGCCGGAACCTACGTGCTGGAACCTTCGGTGCTGGACCGGATCGCCCCCGATCGGAAAGTCTCGATCGAACGCGAAACGTTTCCCGAACTGGCTGCGAACGGTTCGCTGTGGGCGGTGCAAAGCGACGCCTACTGGGTTGATGCGGGAACTCCCGCCACCTATGTGCAAGTCCAGCTCGACTTGATCGACCACCGGTGGGGTTCACCCACCGAAGCTGTCGCTGCGAACGCCACCGTGGCTGACAACGCCCGGATCGATCATTCGGTGGTGATGGCTGGGGTTCGGGTCGATGCCGATGCGTTGATCCGCGATTCGATTCTGATGCCGGGAGCCCACGTGGCTCGTGGCGCAGTGATCGATGGTTCGGTGGTTGGGCCGGGTGCGGTCGTGGCGGGTGGGGCCAAAGTGTCAGGCTTGTCCATCATTGGTGACGGGCAGATGGTCGAATCCGGTGCCGTGCTCGACGGCGTCAAACTCCCTGAGTAACGCTGATGGCTGTTCTGGTCACAGGAGCCTCCGGATACATCGGGTCACATACCTGCGTTGCTTTGCACGAGTCGCAACGGTCGGTGGTGATGTTCGACAACCTCAGCCGTTCTTCTCCTCGGGCCGTTGACGCCATACGCCGACTGGTCAGCGAGGACATGGCCTTTGTTGAAGGTGACGTGGCATCAGCCGACGACCTCGACGCGGTGTTCTCACGGTTCGACATTGACGAAGTGGTGCATTTCGCTGGTCTCAAAGCCGTGGGGGAGTCGGTCGCTGACCCGCTGGCCTACTACCGGGTGAACGTTGGCGGAACGACCATTCTGGCTGAGGCGATGGTTCGTCACGGAGTGTCGAACCTGGTGTTTTCGTCGTCGGCCGCGGTTTACGGTGAGCCGGAAACGTTGCCGGTAGCCGAAACCGCGTCCCTCTCTCCGACCAGCCCGTATGGGCGCAGCAAGCTGCTCTGCGAACAGGTGCTGGCCGACGCCGCCGACGCTCATCCGCTCGACGTGTTGCTGCTGCGCTATTTCAATCCGGTCGGGGCCCACCCGAGTGGCACCATAGGTGAGGACCCGGTTGGGGTTCCTCAGAACCTGTTGCCGTTCATCATGCAGGTCGCGGTTGGACGCCGGGAACGACTCAGCATCTTCGGAAGCGACTATGGCACCCCGGACGGCACCGCGATCCGCGACTACCTTCACGTCGACGATCTAGCTGCCGGTCACGTCGCGGCGCTCGACGCGCTCGGGGCGCAGGTCACCGGGTGCCGGGCCGTAAACTTAGGTACCGGTAACGGGTATTCGGTGCGGGAAGTTCTCGATGCCGCGCAACGAGCGGTCGGGTCGGCGATCCCCCACGAGCTGGTCGAGCGCCGACCGGGTGATGTGGCTCAGCTGTACGCCGACTCGACGCTGGCCCGCGAGCTTCTGGGTTGGCAGGCGACCCGAAGCCTTGATGACATGGTTCGAGATCATTGGGCTTGGCAGCAACGAAACCCGGACGGTTTTGGTTCCTGACGGCCTAGCGAACCGGTGACGGTTTAGCGGAAAAGGTCGTCGGCGGGGTCCCGAACGATTTCTTCAACCACTGATCCACGCCCGAACCATCCCGGTTCAAGACCACGCACGATCGCCACGGCAATCCCTTTAGCTTTTCCCATCACCAGATCGGCTGCCGCCGCGATTTCATCAACGATCGCAACTTCGGTCACCAACAATTCGCGCCCTAAGGCGTCGGTGGTTCCCCGAAGGTCGGCCACTGCGGTAATGCCGGCACATCCGATCGCCACATCAGTCACACCTCGCCGCCAGGGCCGCCCGAACGTGTCGCTGATAATGACCGCTACGTCGACGCCGTAGCGCGCCCGCAGACGGTCTCGGATCCCTCGGGCTGACCGGTCGCTGTCCTCGGGGAGCAGCGCAGCTTTGCCACGTTCGACGTTCGAGAGGTCGATTCCGGCGTTGGCGCAGACGAAGCCGTGACGGGTTTGGGAGATGATCAGTTCGCCGCGGCGCCGAAGGATGCGAACGGACTCGGCTTCGACCAGAGGCTTGTGCGACAACGGGTCGTCAGGGTCAATGTCCACCATCCGGTTTTCGGCTTTCGACACGACCTTCTGGGTGATGACCAGACAGTCACCGTCGCGAAGTTCGGCGTCTTCGGCCGTGCCAATAAGGTCGGCGAGGTCGTCTCCTGGTTGTACTTCGCCGATTCCTCGGATGGCGAGGATCTCAAGGTCACTCACTGGTTTCTCCCACGGTTTGTTCACCGGTCGCGGCCTGGTGGCAGGCCCGAGCCAACGCCGCACCCACGCCCGGTTGGGACATGATGGTGGGCATCACCAACGCCCGCATTCCCTCCGCTTCGACTGCGTCGGCAAGGTCACGGTCGGTTTCGTCGATGACCAGCGTTGCGGCCAGTTCGCGGTAGCGGCGGGCCACCCCGACCACGGTCGATTCTTCGCCGAGCTCGCGGAGCATCCGGTCAGCGGGGCCTTTCAGCGCGGCACCACCGATGATGGGGGACACAGCAACGTTGCGATCCCGACGAGATGCCACGAGTTCGCGCATCGTCGGAACCGCCAGCAGTGGCCCGATCGACACGATCGGGTTTGATGGAGCGATGACCAACGCTTCGGCGTCGCGGATTGCCTGCTCGGCGGCTTTTGACATGGAGGCTTGTTCGCTGCCGACGAACGACACCCCGGAAATTTCGACGCTGTGAGCCATCCCAACGAAGTATTCCTGAAACCCAACGTCGCGGCCGTCGGCGAGTGTCACCCGAGTTTCGACCCGGTCGTCGGTTATCGGTAGCAGCGAGCAGTCCAGTTCCCAGGCCCGGGTGATTTCCGCGGTGACTTGGGTCAGCGTCGCCCCTTCGGCGAGGCGAGCGGTTCGGTACAGGTGGGTGGACAAGTCGCGGTCACCCAGGCTGAACCAGTTCGCACCGCCATAGCGACCGAGGCCTTCCATGGCTCGCCATGACTCGTCCACCAACCCCCAGCCGCGTTCGGGGTCGATCGCCCCGGCCAAGGTGTACGTACAGGTGTCGAGGTCAGGGCTGATGTAGAGCCCGTTGAGGATCAAATCGTCGCCGACGTTGACAATTCCGGTAACCGAACGGGGATCGAATGCTTCGAGGGCACCGTTGAGATATCGGGCCGCCCCGACACCACCGGCGAGCACGACGTGGCTCAAGAGATGCCTCGAAGTTTCCCTTCAAGCAGTGCGATGTCGGCGTCGACCATCATCGAGACGAGATCGTGGAACGAAGTCGCAGGTTTCCAACCCAGCTTGTCGGCGGCTTTGGTCGCGTCGCCGACCAACAGGTCAACTTCGGCGGGCCGCATAAAGGCCGGGTCGATGACGACGTGGTCTTCCCAGTTGAGCCCGGCGTGGCTGAACGCCACTTCGCAGAATTCGCGGACCGAATGGGTTTCGCCGGTGCAGATCACGAAATCGTCCGGTTCTTCTTGCTGCAACATCAACCACATCGCTTCGACGTAGTCTCCGGCGAATCCCCAGTCTCGTTTGGCGTCAAGGTTGCCGAGTCGGATTTCTGAGGCCCGGCCGGTGGCGATTTGTGCAACACCGTGGCTGATCTTGCGGGTCACGAACTCCAGCCCCCGGCGCGGGCTTTCGTGGTTAAACAGGATTCCGCTGGTGGCGTGAAGCTGGTAGCTCTCCCGATAGTTGAGGGTGATCCAGTGGCCGTAGACCTTGGCGACACCGTAGGGCGAGCGGGGGTGGAACGGGGTGTCCTCAGACTGGGGGACTTCGCGTACCTTGCCGAACATTTCTGAAGAGCTGGCCTGATAGAAACGAATTTCGGGATCGACGAGACGAATCGCGTCGAGCAGTCGAGTAACTCCTAAGGCGGTGGTTTCACCGGTCAATACTGGTTGCCCAAACGAGGTTTGCACGAATGACTGAGCGGCCAGGTTGAACACTTCCTGAGGTCGGTGTTGACGCAGGATTTGGATCATCGACACTTCGTCAAGCAGGTCGCCTGGGACAAAGGTGATGCGGTCCTGGATGTGAGCGATGCGTTCGAAGTTGACGGTGCTGGAGCGACGGACCATGCCCAGCACTTCGTAACCCTTGTCGAGGAGAAACTCGGCGAGATACGAGCCGTCCTGACCGGTGATTCCTGTGATCAGTGCTTTCTTCGTCACGTCTGCTCCTCTTGGCGCCAGTAGCTGAGCAGGTCGCTCAGTGTTTCTTCAATTGGGATCTTCGGGGACCAGCCCGTGGCTTGCATGGTTTTGGTGTAATCGCCACACACGACAGGCAGATCGATCGGTCGCAGGAGTTTCTGGTCGGTCACGAAAGCAATGTCGGAGGGTGACAGGTCCCTGAGGATACCTGCCAACTCTTCTACCGAACGGTCAGTACCAGAACAGACGTTGTAGGCCTCGCCAGGGACCCCGTGTTCGGCCAGCAAACGGTACGACTGCACCACGTCGCGCACATCGGTGAAATCGCGTCGGGCTTGCAGGTTCCCGATCGGCACATCGGTCGCACCCGAACGTTCACACTCGGCTATCCGCTGGGCTATGGCCGAGGCTACGAAATGTTTGCTCTGGCCCGGACCGAGATGGTTGAACGCTCGAATTCGGATCACTTCAAGCGGTGACGCGAGCCCGGCCTGAATACAGAGCATGTCGGCTGCCGCTTTCGACGCGGCGTAGGGGCTGACCGGCCGAAGCGGGTGGTGCTCGGTGATCGGTAGTTCTGCCTCGGTGACCGGCCCGTACAAGTCGGCGCTGGTGATAGCCATCACGCGGGTTGCCTCAGCGAGCCGTGACGCGTCCAGCACGTTCAGGGTTCCTTCGGCGTTGGTCCGGAACGTCTCGACCGGATGAGCCCAGGAGCGTGCGACGTCGGCTTGAGCCGCCAGGTGATAGACGACGTCTGGCTTGGCGGCCTCGAACGCCGCGATCACCGCCTCGCGATCGGTGATGTCGGTTGCGTTTTCAACAACGTCGTCACCGGCGCGTTCAAGCAAGGCAACGAGGTGCCGTCCGACGAACCCGCTGGCGCCGGTTACGAGTGCTCGCACGGGTGGCCCTGACCGGCCTTGTGTCGCCCTGACATGCCCCAACTCTAGGGTTGTTGGCCCCGAGCGACAATGTAGACGAGTTGGGTGTCCCCGGCGGCCGCCTCGGAGCGGTAGCGTCTTGCCATCGTGTCCGAAACGAACGAACCCGTCGAGGCTCCGATGCCTCAGGGCGAGACCCGCGCCGCCATGCCTTCGGTGACTGTCGTGGTGGTCGCTCACGATCCAAAGGAATGGTTCGAAGACGTCCTCGACAGCATCGTGACCCAGGACTACCCCCGGTTGAACCTGTTGGTGATCGACCATGGCAGCGACCCCGACCTTCCGGACCGGGTCGCGAGAACCGCTCCGCAGGCTTCGGTGGTGCGGGCTGAGGGCCGCACCGGTTTCGCTTCGGCAGCCAACGTTGCCTTGTCGGTCGGGATCGAGTCGGCCTACCTGCTGGTCTGCCACGACGACGTGGCGCTGTCATCGAACACGGTGAGCGTTCTGGTTACCGAAGCAATGCGGTCCAATGCCGGGGTTGTAGGTCCCAAACTGGTCCGTTGGGACACCCCCGAAGTGCTTCAACACGTCGGGTTTCGCGTCGACCGGTTCGCAGTCAGTGACGAGATGGTCGAATTCGGTGAACTCGACCAATCGCAATACGACGCCGTCACCGATGTGTTCGCCGTCCCTTCGGCCTGCATGCTGATCCGGTCACAACTGTTCGCAGCTTTGGGCGGGTTTGACTCGGGAATGAACCGACGCGGCGAAGACATTGATTTTTGTTGGCGAGCCCAGCTCGCTGGTGCTCGGGTGATGGTGGTGCCCGATGCCCGGGTTCGCCACCGCGAAACCTTGGCGGATCGGGTCGGGGTCGATGATGTTCGCCGGACCCGGCTGCGTCACCAGATCCGCACGGTGCTGGTCACCGGCAGTCGCACCTTGCTCCCGTTAGCGCTTCTGCAGCTGGCGTTGCTTTCGCTGGGGGAGATGCTGATCGCGCTGGCGACGGGTCGTTTTCGGCAGGTTCGAGACGTTGCCCACGCCTGGCGCTGGAACCTGCTTCGGTTGGGCGAGATTCGACGGCGCCGACGAGCGCTGCACGCACTACAGGTGCTTGCCTACCGTGATCTGCGAGCCGCGCAAGAAAACGGTTCCGTTCGCATCAACGCGTTTGTGCGAGGGCAGATCGGGTGGCGTCAACGAGATCTGCGAGACGACGTGCCGGATCTGGTTCGGACCGGAACCACTCGATTCTCGGTGCTGGTATGGGTGTTGGTTCTCGCCGTCGTCACCTTTGGTTCTCGGTCCTTGATCGGCTCGGGAGTTTCGGCGGTAGGAGAGTTCGGTCCGTTCCCGGACCAAGCCGGAGATCTGATCTCGGCCTGGTGGTCGGGTTGGCGTTCCCGCGACCTTGGGTCGGCCGGGTCCACTCCAACCGGTTTTGGCCTTCTGGGTATCGCCGGGATGATTCCTGGGGTGACGCTGGGGCTGCTCCGAACCGCCTGGGTTCTCGGTCCGGTAGTGATCGGTTTCGCCGGGGCCTGGAAGCTGCTGGCCCACTCAGGTAGTCGTCGAGCTCAGATCGGCGTGTTGGTCGCCTACGCCGCCCTCCCGCTGCCGTGGGTGGCGATCGCTTCCGGTTCCTGGTCGGGGCTTGCGGCGTATGCCGTGAGTCCCTGGGTCCTGCGTGCGTTGCTCGACGCGGATGGGCTTCGCGGGTTCGGCCGGGGGGCGACTCGGTCATGGTGGGCTCCGGCGTTGAGTGCCGGTACGGCGATCGGGATCGTCGGAATCTTTGATCCAACCGTGGTAGGTGTGCTCGGTTTGCTCGCGGCAGGCGTTCTGGCCGGAGCGTTCGTGACGGTATCGATCACCGGGATGGCACGCTTGCTGGTCGCCACGCTGGGGGCGGTACTGGTAGCCGCGACGTTGATGTTGCCGTTCACGATCGATGGGTTGCTCGCCGGCGAATGGTGGGCGCCGTTTAGCGATGGTCGTTCCGGTGCTGCCTCGCAGGAAAGCGCCTCGGACATTCTTCGGTTCGCGGTCGGCAACGGCGACCCCAGCCTGCTGGTGTGGGCGTTCGGGTTCCTCGCCGCGCTACCCCTGCTGCTCGCCCGAAGCTGGCGGTTTGACCTGGCCGTACGGTTCTGGTTTGTGGCGTTGGCTTCTTGGGGTTTGACCTTGGTCGCCGCGCAGGGACTGCTGCCGTTCGGTATCCCGTCACCAATCGTGCTGCTCGCCCCAGCCGCGGTGGCGGTGGCGGCGCTGTGCGGCACCGCGGTGCTGGCTTTTGAACGTGACGTGTTGGCCCGTTCAGGTCGGGGGCGACGAGCGTTGCTGGTGGTCTCGCTGGTGGTTTCGGTGGTAGCGGTGCTGCCTGGTTTGGCCAGAATCGAAGATGGCCGCTGGGGTTTGGGCCGAGGTGGCTACGACGACACGTTGCCGTTCGCTGATCCTGATGTGGTCGGTAGCTACCGGGTGCTCTGGATCGGGGAGCCAAGTTTTCTACCGGCCGAAGGAACCGCGCTCGCCGGTGAAATGGCCTGGGTATCGACCCTTGACGGATTGCCGGATGTGACCGAACGAAGCGTTCCGGCTGATCGGGGAGCCAGCAACGAGATCGCAGACGCCATCAACATGGTTCTGGCTGGCGACGGTTCCCGACTGGGCCGGGTCCTTGGCGGGTTGGGGATTCGCTACGTGGTCGGGGTTGAACGGTTGGCTCCAGCCCCGTTCAGCGATCCAGACGACGCGGTACCGCTGCCGGCTCCGTTGCTTCAGTCGTTGGATTCTCAGCTGGATCTGCGTTACCTGTCCGGGGTCAACAGCTCCGTCCATGTGTATGAAAATGTCGAGTGGGTACCGGTACGAGCCGGGGTTGACCAGCAGTTTGATTCCGGTCGGGCCTCGGTCGCCGATCTGGCCACGCAACCAATTTTGGCGGCCGCACCGGTGATGGTGAGCGACGGAGACATTGCCGAAAGCCCAGTAACCGCCGGAGCTGGGGTGTTCGTAGCGCAGACCAGCGACCCCGGGTGGCGTCTGACCGTCGACAGTGTCACAGCCGACAGTCGCGAAGCTTTCGGTTGGGCTCGGGTCTATGACACCGGAGCGGGCGGAACTGCGGTGCTGCAATACACGACACCCATCTGGCGTCATTTGGTCGCGATGATCCAAGTGGTGTTGTTGGTGATCTGCGCCAGTTCGTTCCTTCGTCGACGGCTCCGGGTGGGTATCTGATGGCCGGGTTCCGAATCGTTGCCGTCACGGTGATCGCCGGATTGTTGACGGTAGGGCTGTTAAGCGATCAACGGGCCCGCGACCTTGACCTTGTGGGCGTCATGGAACCACTAACCACACCCGATTCGAGCGTCGGGACCTGGTTCTGCGCCGGTGGTGAAGCAAACTCGGGGCTGGCTGATGCTGGTTCGGCTCTGGCTCAAGTCGGGTTGGACATCGCCAACGTCGGTTATGAACCGTCGGTGGTGAACGTGACGATCCTAGGTGGCGATGGAATCGCGATTCCGTACACAGTTCCAGCTGGTAGTCGGATGCCGGTAGCGCTTGGTGATCTCGCCCCCGAGTCGCAGTGGGTGGGAGCGCTGGTGGAAACCAGTTCACCGGACGTCTTGGTCGAGCAAAACTTCGAGGGCGCCACCGGGACGGCCCGGCTCCCGTGCGCCACCACCACCGATCGCCTCCACGTGGTCGGTGGCGGTGCGACCCGCACGATTTCTGATGGTGAACAGATGGTGTTGGTGTTAGCCAACCCCTTCCCGGGTGACGCGGTTGCCGATCTGCGTTTCGACTCGGAATACGGGTTGGATAGTCGTTCGGCGGTTGTGGTTCCGGCTGGGGAGGTCGTGGCCATTCGTGTCGATGACGAGGTGACGGTGGCGTCACGGGTTCATGTGGTGGTGGAAGCCCAAGCTGGGCGGTTGCTGGTGGAGCAGGTGCAGACTCGAGCCAACGAAACCGTCAACGGACTTTCGGTGATGCATGGGGTTCAGCGGGGTTCGGTGGTGTCGATCCTGCCGTCGGTCTCGTCGGTGAGCGGAGTGTTCGACCGGATCTATGTGACCAACCCGTCCGAAGATGAGGTTGCCGAGGTTGACCTCGAAGTATTGATCACCGATGGGGAGGCACCGGATCCGATCGAGTTGACGATCCGACCTGGGCGGACGGCGATCGTCGACATTGCCGACGAACCACGACTCGCTGAACTGGCGTCGTTCGCAGTTCGAGCCCGGTCACTGTCAGGGGTCCCGGTTGCCGTTTCGATGAGCCGGCAAGTACCAACGGGAGGCCTCGAGGTTCCGGGGTTGGCGGGGATGGAAGCCAGCGACGGGGCCGCGAAACGCTGGCTGGCCGTACTGGGAGGGAACAAATCTTTGCTCAGCATCGTGAACCCGTCGACGGTGTCGGAAGTGACCGTAGAAATCCGGGTCGTTTCCGCCGACGGAGAAACCCATATTTCCCCGTTCATCGTAAAACCGGACCGGGTGGCGTTCATCGACGTGTCCGATGTCGATGACCGCCAACTAGTTGATCTGCATGCGTCAGGACCGGTAGTGGTTGGGCGCGAG
The DNA here is from genome assembly GCA_017852795.1 of Candidatus Neomicrothrix sp. Taxonomy (GTDB): domain Bacteria; phylum Actinomycetota; class Acidimicrobiia; order Acidimicrobiales; family Aldehydirespiratoraceae; genus UBA11606. The sequence continues at coordinate 1,418 of JAFMKU010000047.1, read as the reverse complement.
AACCTCGGCTTTGAGTCGCGGCAGTTGTTGTCGGCGGTGGCCGGAAGCGAACTCGTCCCGCTCAACTAGTCAGCGTGGCCCGCAACTAGTCAGCGAGGCCCGCAACTAATCAGCGTGGCCCGCAACTAATCAGCGTGGCCCGCATCTAGCCAGCGTCGCGGGCCTCGGCTAGCGCCGCCCACAGGTCGCTTGCAGTGAGCGGTCCGAGGAAACCACGCACGACCGTTCCGTCCTGATCAGCGATGGCCACGGTAGGGACACCGTCGATGTTGTACCGATCGTGGAGGCGCTTCTCGGTTTGATAGTCGAGCCGCTGCACCACCACATGGTCGCTGGCGAGAACCTCGGCTCGTTCCCAAACCCCGGCACAGGTGTTGCAGGTAGAGGAGGTAAAGACCGCCACCAGCCACGCGGCTTCGGGACGGTCGAAGTCGTTACGGTCAAGCAGCACCGGCACGTTGTGGGTGTTGGCTGCGGGGGCACCCGGGCGACGGCCAAGCAACGAACCCACCGCACCGGCGATGGTTACCGCCCCGAGCACAAGGAGCAGTCGGTCCATGGTCAGAGTTCGTCGCCTACCGGAACCGCCGGATCAACGACCGGTTCGGTGTGAAAATCAACTCCTCGCTGGGTTGACAGACCAAGCAGTCGTTCGACTTCCGCTCCGGAGATGGTTTCGTGCTCAAGCAGTTTGCGGGCCACGAGATCCAAACCGGCCCGGTACTCGGTGAGCGTTTCCCGGCAGCGTTCCTGCTGCTCGCGAAGGATCCGTTCCACTTCGGTGTCGATAACTCGGGCCGTCTCGTCGCTGTAGTCGCGGGTCTGCATCATTTCATCGCCGAGGAACACCTGGCCTTGCGAACCCCAAGCCATTGGCCCGATCTCGTTAGACATGCCCCATTCACGCACCATGTTGCGAGCCAAGCTGGTGGCTTGCAGAAGGTCGTTGGCGGCGCCCGTTGACCCCACACCAAACACGAGTTCTTCTGCCGTTCGTCCACCAAACATGACCACGAGCCGGTCGAGGATGTAGTCCTCACGGTAAATGTGACGTTCGGCTTCGGGGAGCTGCATCGTGACCCCAAGCGCCATCCCACTAGGAATGATCGTCACTTTGTGGAGCGGGTCAGCGGTAGGAAGCACCGCAGCACACACCGCGTGTCCGGCCTCGTGGTAGGCGATCACTTCCTTTTCGTCTTTCGACAAGGCCATCGACTCTCGTTGCTGACCCATGATGATCCGGTCGCGGGCCTGCTCAATGTGGATAGCGAAAATCTGATCTTTGCCGTCGCGAACCGCAGACAATGCGGCTTCGTTGATGAGGTTGGCGAGGTCGGCACCGCTCATCCCTGGTGTGCCGCGGGCAACCAGTGCGAGGTCGCAGTCACTGGCAATTCGTTTACCTTTGGCGTGAACCT
>JAFMKU010000105.1 GCA_017852795.1 Candidatus Neomicrothrix sp. | reverse complement strand
GATGCCTGCCGCGTGACGTTTCTTGAATGCTGCACGTCTGGCCTTGTCTGCCTTGCTCTCATTCTTGCGTGGTGGTGAGCCTTTGACTCCCTGTTGGCCAAACCGTATCAGCTTGACCTTGTCACCCTCTTTGGCCAGTACAGCATGGCTCTTTGTTGGGTGGTTTGGTGTGCGCTTTGGCTTGTTATAGCCCTCAAATTTCTCACCTGCTCTCTCAACTGCCATGGCACACCTCTCAGTATGGATAGTTTGTCTCAGCGCGCAAGCGCTCCACATAATCACTACCACATAGCTCTGTGCCAAGCACTGTGGCCCTGCCTCCTGCCCTGATGCGCACAGGTGTTGGCTCCACCCATCCATCGCTGCAGCGCGTCAAGATGCCCATGCCCTGCTGCCAGTTATGGTGGGGCTTATTGCTTGGCACTCTGCCATCAGTGTGACAGGTGCACCCGAATGTGGCAGAGAATATGTCAACAGGCTGGCCATCTGCCCCGGGCTTTGTTGACCATGCCTGCTCCATCCTGTGGACGTGGCCATATATCTGACTTGTGCGCTCATTGAGGTACTTGCCAGCAGTCGCGCCAGCCTTCCCAACCTTGTCACCGTGGTGGAATCGTATGCCCCACCTGTGGAGCTCGCCTGCCTTGCTGCCGTATGGCCCCAGATACTGCACATCAATCGAGTCCAGGCCCATCATCCTCTGCATGCTCAACAACGGACTGCCATCAGGGTCATCTGCTGGTGGTAAGTCCGCAAGCTCAGGCACAGAATCAACCAAGGTGCGCCGGATGCGCCCCTCATGATTGCCCTCAGCCCAGCACAGCAAAGCGTGTGGCGCTGCAATCCTGAATTGCTCCAGAAGCCAGCGCCACTCCAGCATGGCAGGCCACATAGTGCGTTGTGTGCTTGCTGGCTTGCTGAATTTGCGCGTACTCTCAGCGCAGTCAAGCATGTCACCGCAAAAGTATATGAACGCCAGCTTGTCACCCAGCAGCTTGGCAGCCTGCAGGCACACATCCAGAGCCTGCCTGTCATGGTATGGCGTCAACTGCTCTGACAGGCTCCGGCTGTAGCCAATCTGACTGTCTGGCACCACCAGAGCATGCTGCTGCGCTGGCAGTGTGGTGAATGGCTTGCGCGGTCGCACTTGCCAGGCAATCTGCTGCATGGCTTCAGCGGCTGGGTCAATGCGCTCAAAGCGTGTGCTTGTGAGTGTCTTGATTTTGCCGTGCTTGGCTTGCGCCTCCCACTCACTGAAACGGACAGCGCGCCACTCAGCTGGGTTGAGGTTGTGGCGCTGCAGCACCTCTGCTGGCGTGCCAATCTCATCAATGACGTGCATGGTGGGCTGCTTGCCACCACCATACTTGTGCATGAGCCTGTGCGCCTTCTGCTTGCTTATACCAAGGCGCTTGCCAATCTGTGCGAATGACAATCCACTGGCCTTGAGCGTTGCAACAGTCGCCCCAATTTCATGCTCAGTCAGTGACACCAGACTGCGCATCCAAGTCAATGAACTCTATGGTGTCAGCCTCAAGGCGTGTGGTGTACGCCTCCTCAATGGCCGCCTCAATCAAATCCTGCACAGCGTCAAGCGCTGACATGTAGATTGGCCCAGCGTCCTCAATCAATTGCGCAAGACGGTCTGTGGCCATGCCTGCAGCTGTCTTGATGAGTTGCTTGTCACTCATTCTGCTGGCTTCCAGCAGGCATCAAGGCTCTCAGGTGCGCGTTTGACTGTGGCCTCAATGACCTTGTCAGAGCACTTGAACACCACCTTGGTGCGATTGTCTGCAAGCGTCTGCTTGGTGATTTTGATGCTGTCACACGTGGTGGCACATCCAGACAGGCAGAGCGCAGCCCATAGCAGGCCAATGTGTGCAATCTTCATTCTGAAAGCTCCTCTGTGAACACTGCAGGCTGCTCAACTGGCACATCAGCCTGTGTGCGTGGGCTGACCGCAATAGCTGACCCACCTGACGGTGGAGGCAGAAACAAGGCAATCAATGTGCTGATTATGGTGCTGACGTGCGTGGCAACTGCCTGGTCAATGGTCAGGTCATACACCTGAGCCAGCACATACGCCAGCACACCAGTCAAAGCAGTGGCCAACACTGTAGCCTGTGTCTTTGTCGCTTTCATCTCTCAAACTCTCCCAAGGAAAAAACCAGCCACAGCGCCAACCACTATGGTGACAGCTGCGCCCATCACGGAGCGTGTAAACCATTGCACAGCAGCCATCTGCTGCTCAAGTCGGTCCAGCCTGGTCATGATGCCTGGCTTGGTGCTGTCAGTTGGATCGCCACTGATAGACGTGCGCACGTCACGCAACTCCTGCCTCATGGCAGCAAGCTCTGACAGAATTGTATGTTCAAGCGTCTGATTCATTGGCTGCCCTCAGTGCCTTGCCATATCGCTTGAGGCTGCTGGCATGCCACCCAATAGCGGTCTTGACGCCACAGGCCTTGAGCGCACACAGCGTGGCCTTGATGTTGTCAGGCTCAGGCTGCCTGTACATGGCAAAGCTGCCAACCATCTCACGTGCACCCAGTTTGCGCTCACTCCTGGCCAGCAGCCTGGGCACAGAATCCTCAGTCAGGCCGCTTGTCTTGGTCAGGTATGTCTGCGGTATGGCATACGCTGCCCGTGACACAAATGGCTGCACAGTGTGCACTGGTGCATACCCAATGTGAGTGACGCCAAGTGGCTCGCGTATCATGGCAAAAAGGTGCTCAGCTGCCTCATCTGGGTTGCCACCATAGTCCACATAGCTGCTCTGAGTGATGGGCTCCTCTGCGTCAAGCACATGG